>JAGRHX010000521.1 GCA_020444775.1 Gammaproteobacteria bacterium | reverse complement strand
GAGTTCCGGTCCGAGTTCCGGTCCGCTCCGGGAGCGGCGCGATGACCCGCACGATCACGACCGATCTCCTTCCACCCGCAGCCATTGACCGATAGCCAACGTGTACGACTCATCACTGCTTCGCCTGACACGTCTGCAGTCGCGGGGGGACCAGGGCACGCTGCTGGGCTCACGCTCGGGTCTGGAGAAGGAGAGCCTGAGGGTCCGTCCCGATGGTCACATGTCACTGCAACCGCATCCAGCAGCGCTCGGCTCGGCTCTTACCCATCCCTACATCACCACGGATTTCTCCGAAGCACTACTCGAGTTCGTGACCCCGCCGCATACCGATGTGCGGGACACGCTGCGCTTTCTGGAGCAGCTGCACGCCTTCACCTATCGAATGCTGGGCGAGGAGCTGCTGTGGGCGACCAGCATGCCCTGCATGGTCAGCGGAGACGAGGACGTGCCGCTGGCCGATTATGGTTCCTCCAACGTCGGCATCATGAAGCGCGTCTACCGGCGCGGGCTGGGCAAGCGTTACGGTCGGGTCATGCAGACCATATCCGGCGTGCACTTCAATTTCTCGTTCAGCGAGCCGTTCTGGGCCGCGTTGCAGGCAATTGACGGCGACGACCGCGCGCTCGCCGACTACACCAACGACGGCTACTTCGCGCTGATCCGCAATTTCCAGCGCTTCGGCTGGATCGTGCCGTATCTGTTCGGCGCATCGCCGGCGCTGTGCAAGAGTTTTCTCAAGGGGCGTAAGCACGACCTGCCGGCGTTCGACGACGGCACCTTGCATCTACCCTGGGCGACCTCGCTGCGGATGAGCGATCTGGGGTACAAGAACAGTGCCCAGGCGAGCCTGGAGATCGACTACGGCGACATCAACAGCTACGTACGCAGTCTGACCCGGGCCATCGAGACCCCCTATCCCCCCTTCGAGCGCATCGGGGTCAAGGTCGACGGCGAGTATCTGCAGCTCAACGACAACCTCCTGCAGATCGAGAACGAGTACTACAGCTTCGTCAGGCCCAAGCAGATTGCGCGCTCGGGTGAGAAACCGACCCTGGCGCTGAGCCGGCGCGGCGTGCTCTATGTCGAGATCCGCGCCCTGGACGTGAATCCGTTCGCACCGGCCGGCGTGGACGAGTCGCAGCTACGGGTGCTGGAGACCCTGATGCTGCTCTGCGCGCTCCGCGACAGCCCACCGGTGAGCAGCGCCGAATACCGCCAGATCGAGCAGGTCCAACGCGAGGTAGCGACCCGCGGGCGCGAACCCGGACTGCGGATCACCCTGCTGGACCACGAGGACAGTGTCATCGGGCATGCCGCGCGCATGCTGCAGAGCATGCTGCCGATGGCCGCGGCCTTGGACGACGCGCACGGTGGCCGCCTCTACAGCGAGGCGCTGGAGGCACAGCTGGAGCTGTCGACCCACCCGGATCGGCTGCCCTCGGCGCGCATCCTGCAGACCCTGACGTCGCAGGAGATTCCGTTCTTCCGCTTCGCGATGAACCAGTCCATCGCCCACCGCGACTATTTCCTGTCGCAGACACCGGACTCGGAGTCGACCCGGATGCTGCAGCGCGAAGCGAGCCATTCGTTGCAGATGCAGGCCGAGATCGAGGCCTCTGACGTCATCGACTTCGATGAGTACCTGCGCCGCTACCTGAGCCAGACTCTCGAGGAACGCGCAGCGATCCTCGGCTAGACAGCCCAACCCTGCCCGGACACGACGCCTCAACCGCTCAGAGCTGTTTCTCGACCTCGAAGCCGGCCTGGCGCAGCCCCTCGACCAGGCCGGTCTTGCCGACCAGATGGCCGACACCGACCACCACCAGCAAGCGCTCGTGGGCCCTGGCATGCTCCAACACCGCCGCCAGCATGTCTCGGTTGCGTTGAACGATGAGCCGCTCATAGAGACTGTCCAGACCCCGCCCGACCATGCTCTGGTGGAGCAGCGCATCGATACCGGGTCCGTCTCCTCGCTTCCACAGCTCGATCATGTCGGCCAGCACGTGCTGGCTCTCGTCCAGGCGCTCGAGCTCGCCGGTCAGATACTGAACCTGCTGATCGGGGTCCAGCTCCCAGAACACCCTCAGCTGTGAATCCAGGGTCTCCAGCGAGACAATCGTCTTGGGCCGGCTACGGGTGCGCTGCAACAGATGCAGATCGATACCACGCTCGGCGCTCAGACCCTGCTCGCGGGCGAGCACGTCGACGATGGTGATCGCCGCCATCCACGGTCGCATTCGGGCGATCAAGGCCTCGTTCATCCCGACCTTGCCCAACACGCTGGTCAAGCGCTCCCAGTGGGCCGGCTGCAAGCGACGTTGCAACGAATCGCCTGGCGGATAGTAGCCACGCTCGGCCATCAGCTTGCCGACCTGCGCGGAGTCGAGATTCAGGATGTCGATCTCCACCAGCATCACCTGCGCGGCATCGAAGGCCGCATCGACCTGGGCTGGCAGCGGGTACATGTCGTCACGACCGTAATGCACCGAGCCGAGCAGATAGATCTCGCTCCCGGCCAGACCCGCGCTGCCCTCGGCGCGATAGAGAATGCCCTGGGCGCGGGCCGACAGGGTCAGGCACAACAACACGGCCATCGAGCCAAGACGTACGAAGCGCGGGTATCTCATGCGGGAGCATCCTGTCAGCGGCAGCAAATCCCAGATCCAGATGCGCACAGT
>JAGRHX010000520.1 GCA_020444775.1 Gammaproteobacteria bacterium | reverse complement strand
AGAGGCCGGGGCGAGAGGCCGGGGCTGCGGGCGAGCCGGGACATCCGGGCCTCTACAACCGACGAGAGACACGGTGCAAGGGTTGATTCAACATGCCCTGATCGTCGCCGGCGTGCTCGCCGCGACCCTGGCTGTCTTGTTCGTCCTCCAACAGCGCCGCTCACCGCAGTCGGCGGCCGCCTGGATCCTGTTCATCATCCTCGTGCCGTATCTGGCCATCCCGATCTTCTTGATGCTCGGTTTTCGCAAGCAGGGCTCGCGGTTTCCGGCCATTCGCTTCACCGACGTAGAGAATGCCGTGACCAGCGGCTATCCGATCGCCGAGACCTTCAACCGCCTCGGCGCGCCAGCCGCTTCGAGCCGAAACGGCTTTGTTCTACACGATACCGCGCAAAGCGCGCTGCTCGAGCTCGACGCCGTGATCGTCGACGCGCGGCAGCGCCTCGATGTGCTGCTGTACGTCCTCGCCGATGATGCCGCGGGGCGACGTTTCGTGTGTCAGCTCCGCGACAAGGCACACGCCGGGGTCAGCGTGCGTCTGGTGCTCGACCGGCTGGGCACGCTACGGCGACCGCGTCGCGAGCTCGCCGAGTTCGTCGCCGCGGGTGGCGAGCTGCGCTTCTTCTCGCCCTTCATCCATCCGCCCGACAGCGGTCACATGAACCTGCGCAATCACCGCAAGCTGGTCGTCGCCGACAACGCGACGGTCTGGGCCGGCGGACGCAACGTCGCGGACGTCTATCTGGCCTCGAGCGACGGTCGTTGGTTGGATCTGAGCTTCACGGTGACAGGTCCGGTGGTGCAGAGCTTCGTCGACGTCTTCGCATCGGACTGGGACGCCAGCGGCGCCGCGCCGCCCGTGGCGCGTGCGGGATCGCCAGCCGCGGGTCGTCAGGACGCGGTGCTGCAGCTGGTGCCCTCGGGTCCCGACGAGCCGGGCGACGTCCTGCACAATGGTCTGGTGAACGCCATCCACGGTGCGCGGCGTCGGGTCTGGATCGCGACGCCCTACTTCGTGCCCACCGAGACGCTGGACCAGGCACTGACCATCGCCGCCTGTCGCGGACTGGACGTACGGCTGATGATCCCGGATCGATCGAACCAGTGGACCACCGATCTCGCCCGCGGTGCCTATCTGCGTGAGCTGACCCGGTCCGGCTGCAAAGTGTTCCGCTATCCCGATGGCATGATGCACGCCAAGGCCGGTCTCATAGACGACAGCGCCTGGGTCGGTTCGGCGAACTTCGATGTGCGCTCGATGATGTTGAACTTCGAGCTGGCGTTGTTCGTCTATGATCCGCGCACCGTTGCCGCGGTCGAGGCCTGGGCCAGCCGGCTGGCCCAGGCTTCCGTGTCGGGACTGCCACACGCTCGTCTGCCACGGCGTATGCTCGAGGCCTTGTTTCGACTCGGTACGCCCATTCTTTGAGGAGCGGCCGTCAGGTCACGGTCTGTCGAAGGGCGCCGCGCCGCTTGTCAGTCCGGCATCCGGTTCTTCGGCACGTCGCGATACGGCCGGTCGGTGTCAAAGCGTGCTTCCTTGGGCATACGCAGCACGCGTTCGGAGATGATGTTCTTCTGGATCTCGTCGGTGCCGCCGGCAATCGAGATGGCGGGGGTGGAGATCAGCACCTCGCTGATGACACCGTCCAGCGGTGCGTCTTCACCGCTGAGCATCGCATCGGCGCCGCTCAGCAGGGTGTGGACCCGGTTCGCGGCGCGCGCGACCTGGCTGGTCGCGAGCTTGCCGATCGAGCCCTCGGGCCCCTGTGGGCGACCCAGCTCGTGAGCGGCCTGTGCCCGCTGCGCGGTCCACTCGGCCGAACGGGACAGGATCAGCAGCCGGGCGATCTCCTGACGGGCGACCGGGTCGTGAATCAGACCGGTCTCGCGGGCGCGCTCGAGGACCAGGTCCACTCGCCCGCCGCGCTGCGGGTACCAGGTATAGGGCGCCATCGCCACCGCGATCTCGTCAGCCTCTTCCTTGAAGATGCGCTCGGGACGCCGGGTGGGAACGACCTTGCGGCGGGTCGCATCGGCGTTGCGACGCTCGTGCATCAAGGTGGTGGTGGCGATTCGCCAGCCGGCGCCTTCCTGCTCGAGCAGGTACTCGGCAGGCACCTCGGCATCGGTGAGAAACACCTGGTTGAACGAGGCGTGGCCGTTCATCTGCCTGAGTGGCACCACCTCGACGCCCGGCTGGCGCATGTTGATGAGGAAATAGCTGAGCCCGTCGTGCTTGGGCACGTCCAGGTCGGTACGCGCCAGCAGCAGCCCGTAGTCGGCCAGATGGGCACTGGTGGTCCAGACCTTCTGGCCATTGACGACCCAACGGTCACCACGACGTTCGGCGCGGGTCATCGCGCCGGCGAGGTCCGAGCCATTGCCCGGCTCGCTGAAGAGCTGACACCAGACATCCTCACCGGTGAGGCTGCGACGCAGGAATCGGCCACGCAGCTCGTCGTTGCCGTGGGTGAGGATGGTGATGCCGGCGAGCGTGGCGGCGCCGTTGCGTGCCACGGTGATCGCATCGACCCGCTTGAATTCCTCTTCGACCACCCGCAAGAAGGCGAGCGGCAGATCCCTTCCGTACCACTGCCCGGGCCAGTGCGGGACACCCCAGCCCGAGTCCACCAGTCGCTCGCGCCATTCGGCCAGGCCCAGCGTCGGGTCGAAATGTTGCTGCAGCCAGGCCCTGACCTCGGCGCGGACGGTGGACTCGGTGATGTCGGTCATGTCGGGCGGCTCCTGGATTCCGGCAGAACAAACACTCGATCGTAGCTGGCATGATCGCATCTGGCCCGCCAGTCGATCCAGGGGCGACGAGCTGCATGCCGGACACGGTGCGCGGCGTCCGGCGACACTGCCAATCCTGTCGCCGAACGGCGCGGTGGCTCAACCCAGCATTGCCGTCACCAGCCGGTAGCCCAGGTCCAGGCTCTCCAGTCCCAGCACCTCGCTGTTCCTGGCCCGCCAGGCGCCGGACTCGAGATCGGCCCGCAGCCTTTCCAACGTTTCAGCCGGATGCGGGCTTCGTGCGAACGAGGAGATGCTCGATCGGACCTCCGCGCGCAGGTACGCCTCGGGCCGTCGCCAGTACGCGCCGAGAAAGCCATCCAGACAATCTGCGGGGATCGGCACCTCGCGGATGCTTGAGGGACCGAGCCGGTTGGAGATCTCGTTCAAGGACGGGAAGATGTCTCGATCGAATGCCAACAGTCGTGGGAAATAGTCCCGGGTAAGCCAGAATCCGGGCGAATCGGGATCCCAGGTCAGAATCACCACTCGTCGTCTGGACACGCGAACACATTCCGCCAGGCCGCGGCCGATGTCGCGCCAGTGGTGGAGGGTGAGGACGGCGAGAGAGGCATCGAAGCAACCGTCCTCGAAGGGCAGGGCTTCGGCCGCGCCGCGAACCACGTTCGACCGGACGCGGCGTTGCGCGATCATCTCGGCCGACGGCTCCAGGGCGACGGTCGGCACGTGCCGCGGCTCGTACGAGCCGGTTCCGGCGCCTACATTCAGCACCGAGTCGGCGCATCCCAGCGCTTCGCGGATCTGTCGGTCTATCCGCGGATCCGGCTGGCGGCGGGTGGCGTAGCCGACGCCGATTCGATCGTAGGCCGCCGGCCCCGGGCTCACGACCTTGCGCCCGAGTCGGCGTCCGCCACCGCGTCCGAGCCTGCCGCGACCAGCACGTAGAAGGTGTAGCCGTAGAAATCGCTGTACTGCTCGAACAAGGACATCTCCTTGCGCGTGTCGTCGAGGACCGCTTGCGGTATGCGTCCCGGCTCGGTGTCCCGCAGCCGCTGCTTCAGCGCGTCGTAGTAGCCGGTCCACCAGGCCGCGCTGGGCAGCCTTTGCGTGAAGGCCATCTCGTAGCCCGCCGCTTCGGCCCGTTGCCTGTTCTGATCCTCGTCGCCGATGCCCGGGTAGGCATCCTCCCAGAAGCTGCGCAGCGGGTCTGGAATGCGGTCCTCGAACCAGCTCAGCTCGGAGACGACCGCGACGCCGCGCGGCGCCATCAGCGGACGCCAGACGCGCAGCGCGTTCTCGAAGCCGATGCTGTACGCGGCGCCTTCCGACCACAGCAGATCGATGGAACCCCGGGGCCAGTCGAGCTTCGCCATGTCAGCGCAGATGGGCTCCACCAGCGCATCCAGGCCAGCCTCCTGCGCATTGAGCTTCAGCGCCTCGATGAACTCGGCCGAGGCGTCCACGGCCCTGACGCGGGTTCGAAAATGCCGCGCCAGCAGCAGCGTGCCGGCACCGCTGCCGCAGCCGAGGTCGGCGATCCGCGGCCGGGCAGGCAACGGCGGCAAGCGCGCCAGCAGCGATGATGCGAATACAAGATCACCCGGTCCTTGGCGGGGCAGACCACGATGCAATTCGATGAGTCCGGCAATGTAGTCCATGAGTGCACAGTCCTGTCACTGAATCGAGGCAGAGCTCTGTTTGCTAGGTTGCCTGTGCAGCGATGAGCAGAAACATCGGCCTATCCCGTTCCCTCGCCCAAGCCGGATGCGCCGCCACCTGAGCTTCGTCCGGTCCCCATTCGACGAGCCGGAGCAATCGAAACGAGCTGTCGAGCAGGGTGTTCACGTAGGTGCCGATGGTTCGATGGTGTTTGATGACCCCGTCGGCGAACCAGCTTCGTACTCGCGTGTCTTCGTCCAGATAGCTGTCCAAGGGCCAGACGATTGCTTCATCCTGCTCGAGCCACTGGTCGCGGCGAGGCGCCGAGAAGATGGGATGCTCGACACTTGCAACGAGTCTACCTGCGTGACGTAGTCTGGCCCGCATCCTGCGACAAAGGCCTGCGAAGTCCTCGATGTAGTGAAAGGCCAGGGCGCTGTAGATCAGGTCGA
>JAGRHX010000519.1 GCA_020444775.1 Gammaproteobacteria bacterium | reverse complement strand
GATATCGACCAGCAGTGGTTGATTTGCGCGAGCGTTCGGTCGGCCGCGAACCCGCTCGTGCCTTTCCGGTAGAAAAAAGCCATCGACATCGCTCAGCCGGTGGCCGTCGACCTGATCGGTCGAATCACACCACACGAGACTCTCGGCCCGGCGTTTCCAGATGGCTGCGAGACAAGGTCATCAGGATGTCTATGGACGATGACCGCCTTGCCGAGTATCGAGTGCTGCCCATGCAACCGCAGAGTCGGGCTTTTCAAGTCCACGCGCGCGACACCCTCGCCATCTGCCTCGATGTTTCCCAGGTCGCCGACGTGATGGGTATCCGCACCCGGCGCGCCGTGCATCACCTGGGTCGGATTGAAGTGGCCACCGGCGCTGGACGCATCATCCGCGCTACAGTCGCCATGCTCATGGACGTGAAATCCATGCTTGCCGGGAGCAAGGCCCTCTACGACGCCGCTGATGTGCACGCTGTCGCCGACGCGCTCGAAGATTATCGATCCCTTGGCCGTGAAGCCAGCGGTGGGGTTGAGCTCGACGATGGCCCGACCGCTGTTGCTCGGACCAGCCGCCATGCGTAGCGCAACCTGGGAGTGGGTCTGGTCCTTGCCCGCGACCTCAGCATGATCCGCGGCGGCGGTTCCCTGAAACATCCCGCTTCGAGCCTCTGTACCCGGACCCTCGCCCCCCAGGGACACACCCAACGCAACGATCACGAACATCACTACAGGCTGCATGGTCCGACCTCCCTCGAACAGATTTCGACTCTACAAAGCGTTTCCCGACATCACCCTGTGGCGCCCGTGTGCTTTTGCCGCCCGATGATGCCGGGGAACCATACTCAGCACTCGAGCAGGTGAGCAATCGTTGCGTCAGCACGCGTGGTCGAGGACAGAGCATCGTCCTGGCGCGTTACGACACGTGACCGGCGCTCGACCCAAGGATTGCTCCATGGGCAACGGCCACCGAGTCAGCTCCTCATCCAGACCTCAATCAGCACAGCTCACCCCTGGCATGCCACATGCACGCCCTGCGGATGTGAGCTGGACAAGTCCCTCGGCGTGTGACGCAAGCGACAGGTTCGACGTGAGCCATGGGTCGACGTGATCAACGCCCGGCGGAAGCGGCAAGGCCGCAACATGGGCTGTTCATCGCCTGCCCGGTTGGCGACCTGCGCAGCCAACACCTGCGAGCCGTGACATGCGAACGCTCCGGCCAATCGAGCATACGACACGTGAAACCAAGGCAGCCGCTCTGGGAGGACCATGCGATGAATGTTCGCGAGCGCGTGGATGACGCGACGACCGGATTGAGCGTAACCGCAAGCTATTCCGACCGAGACAGCGCGGAAGCGGCCGCTCGGGCGCTGCGCGGTCGGATTGACCAAAACAGCCGTGTCTCGATCGTCCGCCTGGTCGACACCGGCTCGGGTGCAGACACAGGAAACCAGGCTGTCGCTGCCACCCCCTCACCGTATCGACCCCGCATGATCTCTACCTTGTTGGGAGCCGGGTTCGGCATGACGGCGATGGCGATCACACAAGAGCTGCTCGTGAACGTGCGCCCAGGCTATCCCGTGTTGCTGCCGACCGCAGGTCTACTCGTGGGGTTGGTCCTCGGTCGCAGCGTGTACGCCGTCTGGACGGCTGATTGGCTCTGGCAGGGTCCTGCCCGCGCGCCCGTCGAGAGCTGGCAGCTTCGAGTACAGGTGCATAGCGAGCCCGACCGGCAGCGATCCGTCTCTACGCTCAGCACCGCGGATAGGCCGCTCGACCACGGGTCCGTGAGCGATTCCGCGTCTGCCCTTGCTCGAACTCGCAACATCGACCCGGTGGGGTTTCATGATGGACAGCACAATCGATGAGCTGGCACTACAGATGTGGGCTCAGACCCGGGACCAGGTCTGGATCGTAGGCCAGGTTGGCATTGCCATGTTTCTGGGCGGACTGGTCGGATTCGAGCGCGAGCAGCTCAACCGGCCTGCTGGATTCCGTACCCATATCATCGTTGCAGGTGCCGCAGCCTTGCTCGTTCTCCTGACCGACGTCCTCATCACACACTTCTCCGTGGAGCAGTACGGTGAAAGCCTTCGTACCGACCCGATTCGGATCGTCGAAGCGGTGGTTACCGGGGTGAGCTTCCTCGGCGCCGGCACGATCTTCACCAGCGGCAAGGGCCACACGGTGAAGGGCCTGACGACCGCCGCGGCGCTGTTGCTGAGCGCGGCGATTGGCATCGCCGTCGCGTTGCATCAGTACGTTCTGGCGGTGGGAACCACCCTGCTTGCGCTGGTCGTGCTCAGATTGCTACGCAACGTCGACGCCAGCGTGGGCGGATCTGACGCCGATCACTGACCGGGGCACTCGAGCCCATCGTGGGTCAACAACACCGCGCGACGACCTCCGCGGACGGCGGCATCGGTCTCTCCGCTCCGGACCTGGATGACCCGATGCGTCCTGCCGGGCTGGCCGGTCGATCTGCGCGCCGAGTCCAGCCGTCGCGGCTTGACACGCCATGCCCACTCATTTAACCATATCGTTAATTAACCAACATGTTATCTATCTGATCCATGCAGGACACGCTCAGCCAGAAGTTCGCGGCGCTCGCCGATCCGACTCGGCGGGCCATGCTCGCCCGGATCGCCAGGGGCCAGGCCAGCGTCTCGGAGATCGCGGAGCCGTTTCTCGGGCAGATGAGCCTGCCAGCCGTCACCAAGCACCTCAAAGTGCTCGAGAAGGCGGGGCTGGTCAGCAAGACGCGGGACGCGCAGCGCAGGCTCTGCGATCTGAACCCGGACGGATTCAGGGAGACGCTCGAGTATCTGCAGGCGTACGGGGCGATGTGGGAGGAGAGCCTCGACAGGCTCGGCGAGTATCTGCAAACCGTCACTGCCAACGACGCACCGTCGGGGAGAGAGAGCACTCATGGCCACAGCAAACAGTCCAAATGAGATTCGCATCGTTCGCGTCTACGATGCGCCTGTGAAGGCCGTCTGGGACGCGTTCA
>JAGRHX010000036.1 GCA_020444775.1 Gammaproteobacteria bacterium | reverse complement strand
CCGAGATCAACGAGGCGATGAAGATTGCCTGCGTCCGCGCGATTGCCGATCTGGCGATGGCCGAGAGCTCGGAGCTGGTCGCCAAGGCCTATGGCAAGACCCCGGCCCGCTTCGGACCGGAGTACCTGATCCCCAAGCCCTTCGACCCGCGGCTGATCGTCGAGATCGCCCCGGCGGTTGCCAGGGCCGCGATGGAGTCCGGCGCGGCGACCCGGCCCATCGACGACCTGCGCGCCTACAAGCAGTCGTTGAACGAGTTCGTCTATCGCTCCGGGCTGGTCATGAAGCCGGTCATCGACCGTGCCCGGCAGACCCCCAAGCGCATCGTCTTCGCCGAGGGCGAGGACCGGCGCGTGCTACGCGCCGCGCAAACCGCGATAGACGACGGTCTGGCGCGGCCGATCCTGGTCGGACGGGCACACGTCATTCGCGACCGCATCCGCGAGCTGGGGCTGCGCATGACGCCGGATCAGGACGTGGAGGTCTGCAACATACTCCGCGACAGCCGCTATTCGGAGTACTGGCGTCTGTATCACCGCATCATGGGCCGCAACGGTGTCACGCACGACATCGCCAAGAAGGTCGCACGCTCGGAGAACACGGTGGTCTCGGCGCTGATGCTGCGTCGCGGTGAGGCCGACGCCATGATCTGTGGCAGCGTCGGTCACTACAGCAGTCATCTGGAGCACATCAGCCACATCATCGGCAAGGCGCCTGGAGTGCTGACCTTCTCGGCACTGACCGCGCTGATCCTGCCGAGCGGACCGCTGTTCATCTGCGACACCCACGTCACCGAGGTCCCGTCCGCCGAGGATCTGGCCGAGATGGCGATACTCGCGGCGCGCGAGGTGGAGAGCTTCGGGCTGACGCCGAAGATCGCTTTGGTATCGCGTTCGAACTTCGGCAGCAATGTCTCGGAGTCCTCGCTGCGCATGCGCGAGGCGGTACGACTGCTCCACCAGCGCGTCCCGGAGCTGGAGGTCGACGGTGAGATGCAGGCCGACGCCGCCCTCAACCAGAACATTCGCGATGAGAACCTCGACAGCAGCCGGCTGAAAGGCAGCGCCAACCTGCTCATCATGCCCAGCGTGGATGCCGCCAACATCGCCCACAACCTGCTGAAGATCCTCGGCGGCGGTGTGAGTATCGGTCCGATGCTACTGGGCGCCGCGCGAGCCGCGCACGTGGTCTCGCAGTCGACCACGGTTCGCGGACTGGTGAACATGATCGCGGTGGCCAGCAGCCAGTCTCGTGAAGAGACGGGAGAGATGCAGGACTGAGAACGGGTGCTCGCGACCCGGTCCCATCGCCGTGGCGCCGGAATCCCGAAGCTCAGACCAGACACGCCCCGCGTTTCGCCAGCAGCTCGCGCAGCAGGCTGCGGTGACAGCGCGACTCGTCCTCGCAATAGCAGCCCAGGGAAAAGTCGGTGCTGTGTGACAGCGCGGCGAGCAGGTCCAGGCTGCGCGCGGCGTCGGGGCTGGCCATCTCGCGCTTGTAGATGCGCACGAAGCGCTGCCACTCGGCCTCACTACGGGCGTTCAAAGCGAGCTTCACCGCCTCGGCGCTGGGCGCAAGGTTCGGATACCAGACGTCATACCAGTTGCCGCTCGAGAACTCGCTCTTCGGCACCCCACGCGGTGGCCTGCGCACCGTGCCGATGCGCAGCCCTTCGCCACTGACGCGCTCGCTACCCAGACGGACGATACGGATGGCCATGCACTTCAGCGCCGCGGCCGCGCGGCGCTGGCCACCCGGGCGCGGCCGCACCCAGCGTCGAACGCGACCCGGACCTCAGCCATTGGTCCTGGACTCGGTCCTGACCAGGATGTTCGGCACGAAGGTCTCCGAGAAGCCGGCGATGAAGCACCAGATCATCAGCAGGCAGACGTCCTGGTTCGGCACCTTGAAGACATTGCTGTTCTTCAGCGGGTCGAGCGCGAGCTCGGTCAGGTCCGGCCACAGCGATCCCTGCAGCAGACCGCTCCGGAAGAAGAAATAGACGATCATCGCGGCCCCCACCCCGAAGGCACCGCGGATGAACAGCGCCTGCCAGTCCGCCCCGCCCTCCAGATCCTCCAAGGTACCCTGCGACACACGCTTCTGGATCTGGATGAGCATGCTGAAGGCGGCACCGAACAGGCCGGCGCACATGGCGACCACCAGTCCAGTGAACTGCACGAAGGGCCCGTCCGGGCCGGTCTCGAAGAAGAAGGCATCGAGCGCGAACAACACCACGAGAATCGCGAAGGCCACGAAGATCACGGTCGGCAGGCTCGAACGCATGGCGGCTACTCCTTGACGGCCGAATCGGGCAGGGTCGTGGTCACGGATGCCATTTCCGGCCCGGTCACCTGCAGATAGCGCCCCTGCCACAGCAACACCGCGAGCATCAACACAAAGCTCGCCAGGAACAGCAGGCTGACCCGATACGAGATCAGCTGCGCGGTCTGCCGACGCCGGAACCGCTGCGTGTAGAACCACTGCAGATCGTTGATCAGGCGGTGCAGCAGCGGACGCTTCTCGACGTCGGTCAACTCCTTCCAGCGTGCCGCATCATCGACCTGGGCACGCAGCACGCTCACATAGGGCAGATCGTGCCGCTGCGCCTCGTCCAGACGCCGCCGGATCTCGGTCTCCAGATGCGCACCGCTGAGCAGGAAGCACTGCAGTTGCTCCACCTCATAGGCACCGCGCCAGCTGCGCGGCGCGTCGAACAGCTCGCGGATCTGTTCACAGACGGGGTTGCCATCCGGCAGCTGGCTCTCGACGGCGGTCTGCGTGCTGCGCAAGGTGAGATAGAACTGGTCGAGCAGATCCGAGTTCGCCGCGGACTGCTCGCGTCTGGACGTTGGGCGAGACGGCGCATCCGCGGTTGGTATGCGCCGGGCGCTCTCGTCGGCGTCGGTCTTCGACTCCATGACGTGCTCCTTCGCGAAGCCTTACCCGGGACCGGGCGGTGCTCACGGCACCGAAGCTGACGGTGCGCCGCGCCGCCGGGCCGGCAGACGCCAACATACGGGCAAGCGGCCCGGGTCGGCAATACGGTGCTGTCCCGTCGATCACGTCCACGCCGCCCCGAACCGGCTCGGGAAGCGCGAATCGTGCGCGTAATCCGCGCACCGGACTGGAAAACCGGTATGGTTGAAAGGACACTACTCGTTCCGCCATGACCCCCGTCGGTCCCGACCACGACGACCAGACACCACCACGAGCCATTCCTTCATGACCCCTGCAATTCGCATCGACCCCCAGAGCGGCCTGAAACTCTTCAACACCCGTGCCGAGAAGGCCTCCGAGAAGATCGCCGGCAAGGGCTACTCGACCGTGACCGACGAGTCCTTGCTGACCCTGCCGGCACAGCCGGCCGGCGCGGTCTTCGACGCCGAGGAGCAGGCGCGATACCGCGCCAACAAGGAAGCACGCCGCGGCGCGGCCGACTACATCGCGATGGAAGGCGAGTTCGCCCGCTATCTGGAGGACGTCTATTCGGCGCCCCCCATCGAACGCGAGGCGCTGACCGATGACTGCGAGATCCTGGTCATCGGCGCGGGCTTCGGCGCCCTGATGCTCTGGTACAAGCTCCGCGAGGCCGGCTTCAACGACGTGCGCTTCTGCGAGAAGGGTGGCGACGTCGGCGGCACCTGGTACT
>JAGRHX010000518.1 GCA_020444775.1 Gammaproteobacteria bacterium | reverse complement strand
ACCTCGTCCATGAAGTGCATCATCAGCACGTATTCGGCGGGTATGGTGCAGTCCGCCTCGAACTCGTAGCACCAGTGCCCATCGTCCTGCTGGTCGCGCAGCAAGGCCCGCCGTGCACGACCGATGGCCTGGCCGAGGGTCTCGCGCACCGACTCGAGGATCGATGGCCGCGGCGGTGGCGGCGACTCGCTACCGGTGTCGGCGCGCGCCGCGGTCCTGACCGCGAGCGCCGCGCCCTCCTGGTTTGCCCCGGACGTCGTGATTGAGGTCGCCTGGGAGGGCGTCGCGGAACCGCGGTCCTTGGCCAGCGGATCGGCGTTCGCGTCGGGCAGGGATGCAACGCCTTCACTTGCGCCGGCGGCCCAGCGGGAAAGACTATCCAAGATGCATCTCCCCTTGCGCGCAACCGAGGCGCCAGCGACGACGGCCGGCACCGGCGGTCCACATCGACCCGCTACGCGTCGTGATCAGACAGGGCGCGCAAGACGTGGTGCTTTGGATGGCCGCCCCGCGGTGGCTCGGGCTTGCATGGCGCCACACCACGCATCCCGGCGATTCAAGCAGGTCGCAGGTCGAATTCCAGGTCGAATTCAATGTTCCGCTGGTCCTTGTTGTTCTACCCGGTTGTTCTGCCCGGCCAGACATATTGTCCAGACATATTGGCCAGACGCACGGCCCCGGTGTCGTTCCCTGCGGGCACGCCGGCCGGCCATGCTCCGGGACCACCACTGCCCCGCGCCGGCGGGACTCGTGTCGCGTCGACGCCCGATTACCGGCTGCTGCATCGGTAGGGAGATGCTGGTCCATCAGCGTTTCCATGGGATCGAAATCTGGATACGCGGCACCGCCATCGGCAACTGGCGCCCAACTGGCGCTGTGCTCAGGCGGACAGTGCCGGCGCAGGCCGATGCGACTGTGGCAGACCACGGGTCAGTCCAGCGAACAACCATCTGAGGGCCTCGTTCTGGCCGACCAGCACGCTGGTCACGGCGACCGTGGCCTTGACGCTGCTACGCTTGATCTTGACCTGTGCGCCGTCGTTGAAATCCGGGTGCGCGTGCAGCTTTCGCAGCGTCAGCACGGCCATGCCCAGCGCCCACAGACAGAATCGGCGTATACCCGCCTCCTGTCTCGGCATCCGCAGAGTGTACTTCAATGCATTGTTCAGATGCAGGCGGGCGATACCGATGAGCTCGAACAGACCAGCCCGAAACGCGGGGTCCTGTTGCCCGGGGTGCAGGTCGCGCAAATCGAAGCCTGCCGCCTGGAAGACATCGCGTGGCAACCAGCACGCCCCACGCGCGTGATCGTCCCATATGTCCTTGAGGATGTTGGTCATCTGCAGCCCCTGACCGAAGGACACCGCAAGCCCCATCAGCTCCTCGCGTTGGCTGGCGATGGCCGGGGAATGTTCGCAGAACAGCTCGGTCAGCATCTCGCCCACCACTCCGGCGACGTGATAGCAGTACCGATCCAGGGCCGGCACGTCCTCCAGCCCGGCCAAGGAGGCCTCCTCCTGGAAGCGCGCCATGCCCCGCGACATGATCCGCACGCAACGTCGCATCGCGCTCTGCTGGCTCTGACCGAAGCTCTGGGTGACGGCAATGACCCTCGGCGTGTTCCGGATCAGGTCCCGCTCGGAGTCCGGTGTTGCCGGCGCAAGACGTGGCGCCAGATCGTTGGCGAAGCGTACCGATGCGACCTCGCCGTCGAGCACCGCGATGAACTGCTCGGTGAACTGCCGCTTGAGCTCGGCACTCAGCTGCGCATCGTCCTCGATGGTATCGGCTATGCGACACAGCAGATAGGCATTACCCACGGCATCGCGTAGCCCGGGCGGCAGCTGCGGAATGGTCAACGCAAAGGTACGGGAGACGTGATCGAGGATGTACGTCTGATAGGCCAGGTCGGCCTGGGGTCCTCGTGAGCGAAGCAGGTCGGGCATGGCGGCAATCGTTTCTGCAACGTATGGCGGTCGATCCAAGCACGGCGACTCGGCTGATATCGATCGAGCTCGTGGGCATCGACCACGAACCGGAGCGACCGACCTTGGGGAACCGACATTGGAGGATCGGCACTTGAATCAACATTCAATTGTCGACACCGAGCCCCAATGATTGGGACTCAGTGACTGGGTCTCAGTGACTGGGTCCAAATGACTGACACTGATCGCAACGGCGACCAGGAGCCGAACGTCGACCGGCACCCCGACACTCGGGACACGGGATCACCGGACACATCGCGGCGGCCGCTCGCTGGCCGATGTCTCGCTGGCCGATGTCTCGCTGGCCTCTCGGGTTGCCTCGTTATCGCTCGCCAGCCGCGGGCATTGAGCCTATAAAGTACTGGAAAACGAAACTCTAAGCCATTCGCGCACACGCCGCGCCGCGCCCCGGGACGCTAGACCGACAGCACCTCGAAGGCGCCTCAGAACATCTCGAGCTGGCCGGGCACGGTCCTGCCCGAGCCGCTTCGGCCAGCCGTGGTGGCGACCCGATCACCATCCAGCTGCAGACCCTCGTGACGCAGCAGCCAGCGCTTCAGGGGCAGACCGCCCCCAAAGCCGGTCAACCGGCCATCCGCTCCGATTACGCGATGACAGGGCAGAACCACAGGCAACGGATTGGCCCCGTTGGCGGCGCCCACCGCGCGACTCGCGCCCGGTCGGCCGAGCATGGCGGCCAGCTCGCCGTAGGCGCGGGTGCTACCGAACTCGATACCCGCCAACGCCTCCCATACCGCACGCTGGAACGGTGTGCCCTCGACACGCAAGGCCAGCTCGAAGCGTCGCAGCTCGCCCGCGAAATAGGCGGTCAGCTGGGCGCTGGCGGCCGCGAACAACGCGCCATCCCGGCACCAACTGCTGAAATCCGGCGGCGCGCGACGCCCGTGGATGAAGCAGACACGCTCCAGCTCCGGTCCACGGCCGGCCAGCAGCAGCGGCCCGATCGGTGTCTCGTGTAGTGCATAGCGCATCGGTTGGCAGATCCGTTCGAAATGCCCATGTGGGCTTGGCTGAGTCCCTGCACTATAGTCTGCAGCGACAAGCGTCCGTCATCTTTCGCGGTCAAACCTCCCAGGAGTTCCAGCATGCGCGCTGCCGTATTCAAGTCCCCGGGCCAACCGCTGGTCATCGAGCAGGTCGAGGATCCGACCCCCGGCCCTGGCGAGCTCGTCATCAAGGTCCACAGCTGCGGCGTCTGCGGCACCGATCTGCATTGGTCCGAGTGCAAGGACGATTCACACGGCTATCGCCTGCTGCAGCCCGGCGCGGTGATGGGCCACGAGTTCGCCGGTGAGGTCGTGGCATCAGGGCGTGACGCGGGCAATCGCTTCAAGACCGGTGACAGGGTCTGCGCCCTGCCCTTCATCGGCTGCGGACGATGCGCGGTGTGTCTGGCCGGGATACCCCATCGTTGCGCGAACGTGATCAATCGGGCCAGCAATGATCTGACCGGCGCCTACGCGGAGTACGCCCGCATCGGCGCGGCGGAGACATTGCTACTGCCCGAATCGGTGGACTATCGCCACGGCGCTCTGGTAGAGCCGCTGGCCGTGGGTCTGCACGCGGTCAACCGGGCTCGACTGGGCCCGGACGACAGCGTCCTGATCGTCGGCGCCGGGCCGGTCGGTCTGGCGGTCGCGACCTGGTGCAGGTTCGTCGGCGCCCGCGAGGTCATTGTCAGTGACCTGGTACTGGAGCGCGCCGAGCGCGCCACCGAGTTCGGCGCGACCGCTGCAATCGACGCCAGCAAGGAGGACGTCAAGGCCGCGGCGCAGCGTATCGCGGGCAATTCGCTGAAGGTGATCTTCGACTGTGTGGGCGTACCCGGCAGCCTGCAGGTGGCCATGGATTACGCGGACATCGACGCGCGGGTCGTGGTCGTCGGTCTGTGCATGGCGCCAGACACGTTCTTGCCCGCCAGGGCCATCGTCAAGGAGCTGGACCTGATCTTCGCCTTCGTCTACCGCCGCCAGGACTTCGAGCTGGCCCTGAATGCGCTACGCCACGAACGCATCAAGGTCGACGGCATGGTGACCCGATCGGTCGGATTCGACGCGTTCCCGACCACCTTCGAAGCCCTGAAGAAGCCCGGCCGCGACATCAAAGTGATGCTCGAGCCCTGAGATCGACCCCGCTTGGGAAGTCAGCGACCTGGGTCGTCGACTTCGCTGGCACATCCGCAAGCGGGATGCGCTGATGAATCAGCGTTGCCCTTGCGGATGCGCTACGCATACCTGCCCCGATGCCAGGATCCCGGTCAGCGAGCAACTGGGATCCCCGACCCTGCCGAATCACGCAATCCGACCCTGAACGGCGCAACCGATCGGGTATTCCTCCCGATCGATTGTGAATTCTGGTGACATCAGTGGGACGCCGTCCCGCAAGTCCGGGAAGCGGGTTCCGCATCCGCCGGTCCTGACTTACAGTATCGATACGCGCGGCAGCGCTTGGCCGCGACATATGGTGGCTGGGACGTCGGCCGGGCCCGACATCCGGTGGCGGTAGTTCCGAATTACGGTCTGTCCGGAACATCGACAACATGGACGACGAGGTGCGGCGGCAGGGTGAAGAGCAGCAGATACGCAGGCGGTGGGCTGGCGCGACCCGCAAGCGACATCATCGGCCATCCACGCAGGCTACGCGTGCGTCGCATCAGACGACGCGCCTGGCTTGCGAGCTTCATTGTCGCGGCGCTCATCCTGTTTCTATGTCTGCTCTACGGTCCACCCTGGATACGCGCCACGCTGGGTGAACCATTGTTCAGGGACATCGGCACAGCCTTGCTCATCGGTGTCACCACCCTCGCCGTGGCCGCGGCCGTATTGCTCGTGCAGATCTGCTCGTGGCTGCTCGAATGGCGGGTCGAGGTACGCCATCTGGAGCAATCCCTGGATTCGCTGGACGACCATCTTTGACCCGGTCCGGCGCATGATGGCGTGACCGGGTCGTTCACAGCCCCGGGTCGTTCACAGCAATGAACGACCCGGGCCATGGTCACGACGATTGCCCCAGGGATCCCCCGCGCGGATTCACCTGAGGGCATGAGAACGGCGAGTCAGAATCGCAGAACAGATTCAGGGAATGAGCACCGTCTGACCGGTGGTCTGACGGCTCTCCAGCGCGATATGCGCGACTGCCGCGTCCTGGAGCGGAAAGCTCTGGTTGACCGACAGCTCGACCGCGCCACTGGCCACCACGTCGATGAGCGCGCCCGACGACTCCTCCAGCTCGGCGCGGGTGGTGTTATACGAGGCCAGGGTCGGTCGGGTCACGTACAGCGAGCCCTTGGGCGCGAGAATGCCGAGGTTGAAACTGTCTACCGGCCCCGAGGCATTGCCAAAGGAGACCATCAGGCCACGCGTACGCAGGCAGTCCAGCGAATCCATGAAGGTGTCCTTGCCCACGCCGTCGTAGACCACCGGCACGCCGACACCGTTGGTGACTTCCTTGACCTTGTCGACGAAGCTCTCCTGACGATACAGCACCACGTGCTCACAGCCCGCGGCACGCGCCAGCTCGGCCTTCTCCTCGCTGCCGACCGTGCCGATCACGGTCGCGCCGATGTGCCTGGCCCATTGACAGAAGATCAGCCCCACCCCACCGGCGGCGGCGTGGAACAGCACCGTGTCACCGGCCTTCACCGGGTAGGTGCGTCGAATCAGGTATTCCACGGTCATGCCCTGCAGCATCATGGCCGCGGCCGTCTGGTCGTCGATACTGTCGGGGATCTTGACCATCTTGTCGGCCGGGACCAGACGCTCCTGCGCATAGCTGCCAAAGACCATCGCATAGGCGACCCGATCACCGACCTTCAGGTCGCTGACCCCGGGCCCGACCGCTTCGACCACGCCGGCCGCCTCCATACCGGGGGTGAACGGTGGCTCCATCGGGTACAGACCGGTGCGGTGATAGACATCGATGTAGTTCAGGCCGACCGCGGTCTGGCGAAGCCGCACCTCTCCGGGGCCCGGCTCGCCGACCTCGACGCTCTGCCACTGCATGCACTGCGGACCGCCGGGCTCTTGGATTCGAATCGCGTAGGGCATCTGCTCTCTCCTGTTTGACTGGCTCGTAGGATCTGGCTGGCTCGAACGGGGCGCCGGCCCGCTGGGCCGCGTCGGTCGACGGCCTGGCCCTCGTGCTCCCCGCCCGTTGCCGGCGCGCTGAGTTTGCCCGAACTGCCGCGTCGTGTGCCCCGTCATGCCCGGCCAGCACCGCCCCACCCGTCGTTGCCACGCGGGCACGCGGTGCCGACAGGATACGAGAGCTCGATTCTCGGCAGCGGTTCAGGCGATCCGCCGTCGAATCCCGCATCCAGCTACCCGCTCAGTCCGCCGCCGACGCCGAGCTCGGCATCGGATGGCTCGGGGTCCGCCCGACGACGTCCGGCCCTGCGGCGGGCGCACCGGCCCAGCGCAGCGTCACCCTGAAGCAGGCCCCGGATCCGGTGTCAGCCACCAGATCCAGATCGCCGCCCAGACGACGCACGATCTGGCGGCTTATGGCGAGCCCCAGCCCGGTACCGACCTGAGCGCCCGCGGTCGGTGCTCCGCTATTGCTCCAGCCGCGTGAGAACTTCTGGAAGATCCGCTCGCGATCGTGTTCCGGTATACCCGGGCCGTTGTCGCGCACCAGCACCACCAGACCCGCCTCGCCCGCGTGGCACGCCACCTCCACCCAGGGCCGCGCGCTGACGTTGTACTTGATTGCGTTGCTGAAAAGATTGATGAATACCTGGCAGAGACGGTCGGGGTCGGCCTGCACCACGCTGCGCTGCGCGAGCGCCCCTCTGCGCAGGACCACACCGGACTGCTCCGCGCTCGCCCGACACAGTGTCAATGCCCGATCCACGACCTGCTCCACCTCGACCTCGGTGAGCTGTAGATCCATCTCGCCGCGCTCCAACCGACTCAGCTCCAGGATCTCGTCGAGCAGTCGGGTCAGGCGCAGGCTCTCCTCGTGGATGATGCCTATGAACCGGCGGGTGCGCGCTGGATCCAGGGTCTGATCGGACAACAGTATCTCGGAGAAGGAGCGAATCGAGGTCATCGGGGTACGCACCTCGTGGCTGACCTGGGAGAGGAAGTCGTCCTTGTTCGCATCCAGCGTCATGAGCTGCTCGTTGGCCAGCTTCAACTTCTCGGCAGTCTCCTCGAGCTCGCGTGATTTCTGCTCGAGCTGCTGACTGTACTCGAGCACCTGCTGGGTCTCGTCGACCAGTCGGATGACCTCGTCCAGGGTGATGGTCTCGCCGGTCGCCACCTGCGAGACCATCACCCGTGCCGAGGCCGCGCCGATGCTGCCCGACAGACGTCGCTCCAGGTGCGCGATGAATCCTGCGTCGGCGTTCGGCAGCGCGTCGTCCAGGCCCTGTCGACGCGCGTATTCGGCAAACAGATGGTAGGCGTCATCCGGCCCCAGGATGCGCTGCGCGAGCACGTACAGATCCTCGACCGCGGCCGAGCGATGGATGGCCACCGGCTCCGAACCGTGCGCGTTGCGGAACACGTCCACGAACAGCGCGCCCTGGAGCCGCTCGATGGGGCTGGGCTCGGTGAACAACGACACGATCACCAGCAGCACGGCGTTCGCGCCCAGGCTCCAGAACAAGGCATGCAATAGCGAATCCATACCGTCGAGGCCAAACAGCGCAACCGGTCTGAGCAGGCCCACGCCAAATGGGCCGTGCTCCACGATCTCCTTAAACAGCGAGCCCTCGGTGGCGAATGATGGGAGCAGCAGCGTGTAGATCCACAGCACCAGCCCGGCCGAGAGCCCGACCACGGCCCCCCGAGCAGTGGCATGACGCCAGTAGAGCCCGGCCAGCAGACACGGCATGAACTGCGCGACACCGGCGAAGGCAATCAAGCCGATCGATGCCAGTGGCGCGCCGGCACGCGCGCCGAACACGAAGTACAGGTAACCAAGCAGCATGATCGCGGCGATGCTCAGCCGTCGGCTGATGAGCAGCAGGTTCTTGATGTCACCGCTCTCACCGCCCGCATTCCAGCGCAGGCTCAGGGCCAACGGCACGACCACGTGATTGGAGATCATGGTCGACAGCGCGATGCTGGCGACGATCACCATGGAAGTGGCCGAGGACAGGCCGCCGATGAACACGAACAGCGCCAGCGCGTCCTGGTCGAAGGCGATCGGCAGGGTCAGGACGAACAGGTCGGGGTCCGCCTGGGCCGGCAGCTCGGAGAGTCCGACCACGGCGATGGGCAGCACGAACAAGCAGGTCAGGATCAGATAGCTGGGGAACAACCAGCCGGCCATGCGCAGATTGTTCTCGTTGGCATTCTCCACCACCGTGACCTGGAACTGACGTGGCAGGCAGACCACCGCGCACGCCGAAAGCAGGGTCAAGGTCATCCAGCGTGCGCCGAACTGCGAGTGCTCCTCGAGCAGGGCGCTGGCCGCCGGTCGGGCAAAGACCTCGCCCAGACCACCCGCCACCCCGAACACCACGAAGGCGCCGACCGCGAGCAGCGCGAACAGCTTGACCAGGGCTTCGAAGGCAATCGCCGCGACCACCCCTGGATGGTGCTCATTGGCATCGAGTCGACGAGTCCCGAATGCGATGGTGAAGATCGCGAGCAGCACGGCCACCCAGAACGATGTGCTGAGATCGGCATGCGCCAGGGGCCTCTCACCAAGCACGGACGGCTCGGCGGTGTTGCTGACGATGCTGTAGCTGGTAGTGATGGCCTTCAGCTGCAGGGCGATATAGGGCGTGGTGGCCAGCACCGCTATGACGGTGACCAGCACCGCGAGCGCGGTGCTCTTGCCGAAACGCGAGGAGATGAGGTCGGCGATCGAGGTGATGCGATTCACCCGGCCGATACGCACCAGCTTACGCAGCAGCAGCCACCAGCCGACGAAGACCAGGGTCGGGCCGAGATAGATGGTCATGAACTCCAGACCGTTGCGGGCCGCCGAGCCGACCGCCCCGTAGAAGGTCCAGGAGGTGCAGTAGACCGAGATTGAGAGGGTATAGACCAGCGGCGAACGCAACAGACCCGCACCGCGTCCCGAGCTGGACCACAGCTCGCTGAAGAAGGCCAGCAGGAACAACAGGGCGCCATAGGCGATGGCGGTGACCAGGACTACGTCGGTGGACAGCATCCGCCTGCCCGGCTGATACCGGAGCGCCCTCCCGAGCGCCGCCCCATGCAGCTCGCGGTCGTGACGTGCGTCATTCCCGACCTCCGGCCTTCGGTCCGCCGAACGCACCGACGCGCCTGGACAGCAACAGCGCGGCGCCGATCAATGCGACCCAGACGCCGAACAGATAGACGATGACGAGCGGCACCCCCAGCACGCTCAGCGGCCGATCGAAAACCCCCAGCAGCGGCGAGGTGAGCAACAACAGACCGAACACCGGCAACATCGCCAGTGCCTCACGCGCCTTGGAACGTCCCAGCACCGTTCAACGCCTGCTCAGCAGACTGTGCACGCACTCGAGCACCTCGCGGTTCGAGAAGGGCTTGGTCATGAACGCATCGGCCCCCAGATCCTGGGCGGTGCGCCGGTCCCGATCCTGGCCCTTGGCGGTCAACATCAAGACCGGGATGGATGCGGTCGCGGCACCTTCCTTGAGCGCCTTCAGGATCTCGAAGCCATTGCGACCGGGCAGCATCACATCCAGCAGCAGCAGGTCGGGACGCTGCTCACGGGCACAGTCGATGGCGCTCTCGCCGTCCAGCGCGACCAGCACCTCGAACCCGGCCCGCTCGAGGATGAAGCTCAGCGATTCGACGATGTTCGGCTCATCCTCGGCAACCAGCACCCGCGGCGGAACCGCAGCGCCACGCGGTGACGCGCCGCTCGCAGACGGGGCCGACGAGCCGGAAGAGAGCTCTGCTGGCGCTGGCACTTCGGGGGTCTCGTTGGGATCTCGGTGGTGGTTGCACTGGAGCCTCGAGCGGTCGCGTCTGGCGCGCGACTCGCGAACCCGGCAGCGGCCCGTGGGCTCGCTGAGCGGCCCGGCGCCGCGCCGCGATGGCTGCAGCAAGTTTCACAGGAGTTGCCGGCTTTGCCAAGGTGACCGCCGGCACGCCTCCCGTGACCGGATGAATATCTTCAGGCCAGCCCCAGCCCGGCTGCCTGCTCCTGTCTATACAGACAATCGCGACGCGGACACAGACGGCAGCTCGGTCCCACCGGCGTCGCCACGTCCGGGTTGCCCAGGTTCAGCCCGTCCGCGTACACGGTGCGGTCGGCATGCAATAGATCACAGGCCAGCATCACTGAGCGCATGAAGCGCGGCGCATGATGCGATCCACGCCGGGAACTGACGGTACGGGCCACGAACAGGTAGCTCGAGCCGTTCGGAAAGCGGGCGACCTGTGCGACCACCTGGCCAGGCGTCTGGAAGGCGGCGTACACCATCCATAACGGACAGGCCTGGCCGTAGCGTGGCAGCGCGAAACCCGGTAATGGAAAGCGCTTGCTGACGAATCCCGACGGATCGGCGCGCATGAAGCCGAGCGGGATGCCCTCCGCGCCCGGTCGTCCCAAGGTCACCAGCCGATGGGCGATCTGCTCGAACCCCGCCCCGTGGATCCGCTGCAGGGCCTCGACGTCGTAGCGCAAGCGCTCGGCATGCTCGAGGAAGGGTTGATAAGGAAACAGCGCCGCGCCGGCCATGTACGAGGCCAGCGCACGTCGCGCCCGCTCACGGGCATCGTCCGAGCCCAGCTGCGGGTCGCCGAGCTCGGCGTCCAGGGCCTGCGGCCAGCTGTGCTCGGCGACCAGCCGGGCGAGCTGGAATCGACGCGAGGAACCGGGGGCGCTGTCCAGGATCAACAACTCGCGGGTTCGGACATCGAAGGCGCACTGATTCGAAAACCTGGCCAGGTCCACCGCCTCAGCACGTGTCCTGCGCACCGTGATGCCATGCGCGCGCGCCAGGTGCTCGATCAGGGCCCCCTCCACGGTCTGCTCGCTGCTCCCGTCCCGGGCCTGGTCGGCGCCGCTCCGGGGCGGGCTGCCACGCAAGCGGGCCGGCCACAGGCTGCGGCGCATCTCATCGGCTGCCTGCTCGAGCGAATCGAAATAATTGCGGTGCGAGATGATGAAGTCATCGACCTCGTCGGCCGCGGTGAGTGGTCTGACGGGTGTCGAATCGTCGTCGAAGAAATCCACCAGTGAGCGCGCCGCGGCCGACAGTCGCTCGCTCTCCTCCGAGACCAGGCGATGAAACCGGTCCAGCCTGGCGGCATCCAGATCGGTCGCCTCGACCAGGATCTCAGCGCTGGATCGCAGCGCGGTCAGATGGGTGAGCATCTGGTGCACCGCGTCGGCCAGCAGTGGGTCCCGATTCAGGCGGTCGGAGAGCGCGGCCACGGTCTGGGTGCTGGCCAGGTAGTTGCGATACAGACCCAACAGGGCACGCGTCCAACCGGGAAACCGGCCGAGCAGCTCGCCGCCGTCCTCGAGCTCGTGACCGAGTCCCTGGAACAGCGGGTCGGTACGAAGCTCCGCCAGATCGTCGAGCAATCGTTGGTCGAGGGTGCCCCCCAGGGTCTGCACATCGGTGTCCAGGGCGTCGGCCAGGGCTCGCAGACGCTCGTCACGCAGCGGACGCTTGTCCGCTTCGATGAGATTCAGATACGGCGCCGAGATACCGACACGGCGCGCCAGCTCGACCTGGGTCAGGCCCAGTGACTTGCGTCGCTCTTTGATTCGCGCGCCTGTAGCAGCCATGACCAGCGTTCTCCTGGCAACGCTCAATACACCCGACACACACCCGAGGGACCGCGCTGCAGTGTAAGACATTTACAACATGAGCGTTGAATCGGAAAACAACTTTACAAGTTTTCTCTTTCAATCCAATGAGTTATTGATTGATTTACGGAGCAGACTTTACACTCGGCCTTGCTTGGACGAGTCTCACACCCGTCCCCAGGGCCTCTGCACGGAGGTACCAGACCCGCCTCACGCGGGTCCAACCATCATTCGAGGAGAAGGAAGTTGAGCGACAATCACAAGAGCTTCAGCCGCCGCGACGTGCTGAAATCGAGCATCGCCCTCGGCGTTGCCGGTGCCACGCCGATGTTCTTCGTGCGCAACGCCTGGGCGCAGGACTTCCGCAACAACCCGGGTAGCGCGGCCAGCGTGCGGTTCGGCTTCAACGTGCCGCAGACCGGTGCCTACGCCGACGAGGGCGCCGATGAGCTGCGCGCCTACCAGCTGGCCGTCAAGCACATCAATGGTGAAGGCGACGGCGGGATGCTCAACACCATGCAGCCGCTGGCCCTGAAGGGTGACGGCGTGCTGGGCAAGAAGGTCGAGTACGTCACCGGCGACACCCAGACCAAATCGGACGCGGCGCGGGCATCGGCCAAGCGCATGATCGAGAAGGATGGGGTGATCATGTTCTCCGGCGGGTCCTCCTCCGGGGTCGCGATCGCCCAGCAATCGCTGGCTCAGGAGATGGGCATCGTCTTCATGAACGGCCTGACCCACTCCAACGACACC
>JAGRHX010000517.1 GCA_020444775.1 Gammaproteobacteria bacterium | reverse complement strand
TCGCGCTATGGGATCTGCGCGGGCGACTGAGCGGACGCTCTATCGCCGAGCTGCTCGGGCGCAGGCACGAGCGACTGCCCGCCTGCGCCAGCGCGCCGACGGTGGAAACCACCAGCGCATGTCAGGGCATCATCGAATCGATACTGGCGCAGGGCTTCAGGGCCATCAAGCTGCACGCCTGCGGCGACGTGAGCCGCGATATCGCGGTCTGCGAGCACGCCCGCGCGGTCGCCGGCGAGCAGGTGACGCTGATGATGGATGCGATGGGTATCTATGATCGCAGCCAGGCGCTGCGACTCGGGCGCTGTCTGGACAGGCTGGGTTTTCGTTGGTTCGAGGACCCGCTGGCCGACGAGGACGTGGAGGGCTGGGTGGCCCTGGCGGCGGCACTGGACACGCCGTTGGCCGGCGTCGACGCGGTACGCGCCAGCTCGCGTGACTACGCAGGACCGATGGCCCGTGGCGCTTTCGACATCGTGCGCATGGACGCCGCGCGTCACGGTATCACCGAGCTCGACGCGCTGGCGCGCATGGCCCAGGCCATGGGCCTGGGCTGCGAGGCCCATGCATTCGGACCGGCGCTGGCACAGGCCGCCAATCTGCAGGTCAGCCTGGCGAGCGCAGCCAGTCACTTCTGTGAGCTGCCGGTGCCGCTCGGTGGTCTGGACCACGGCGTTCAGCAGGGTCTGACGCTGGACGAGGAAGGCTACGTGGTCACGCCACCAGGACCGGGCCTCGGTTTGACGGTCGACGACGAGGCGATGGCGCGCGCCACCATCGGTTGAGACGCCGGGCAGCGCGGCACCACGGCGAACGGAGCAAGAATCCGATGACCATCGAGCGATTGATGCTGGACGAGTTGATGGTGCCGGTCAGCCACTACTGTCACGGCGTGCGCGCGGGCGACAGGCTGTGGATATCCGGCATGGTCGGTTGCACGCTGGACGGGGATATCCCGGACGATGTGGTGGCGCAGTTCCGTATCGCCCTCGACGCCGTGGACGCGGTCCTCAAGGCGGTGGGCGGTGGACCGCGCAACGTGGTCAAGGTCCAGGTGTTCCTGACCGATATCAACGACCGTGGCAGGATAAACCCGCTTCGCGAGCAATACTTCGGCGAGCATCGTCCTGCCTCGACATTGCTGCAGGTGGCAGCCCTGGTGGATCCGCGCATGAACGTGGAGATCGAAGCCGAGGCCGTTCTCGACGGTTGAGCCCGGCGCGGTCTTACGCGTCCACACCGCCAGCGCCACCCGCCGCGAGTCGATACGGTCGATGAGGTCGGAGGTAGCCGATGCCGCTGGAACAGGCGCGAGTAGTGTTCGTCATGGTCCTGGCGCTGATGCTGGGCATCGCCGGCTATGTGATCCATCGCGTGCTGCGCGGCCAGCGTCGGGCCGAGAACCGGGCACTCGAGCTGTCCCCGGACATTGTTCGATCGCAGCTCCCATGCGCGGATGAGCACGCCGACGACCAACCATTCCTGTACGGCGTGCTCGTCGATCGTCATGGCCGACAGCGACGAACGCTGGTCCACGACCAGACCGGACTACAGATTGCGGTCATCCATCATCGCAGCGGCCCTCACCAACCGGCCCGCGTCATCGAGCTCGGCAACGCTCGCTACGAGTGCCGGATACATCGTGGCTGGCTCATGGATACGATGAGCCTGCACGCGGCCGGCGACACGACCGTGTTGCTCAGCTACCGCAGTAGCGGGCTTCGTGACAGCTTCTACGTTGACGACCCGAAGACACCGCGTTACACCCGCAAGCTCACCGAGCGCAGTCAGGACAGCTGGCCGATACGCAGCGGACAGCGTGTCGTCGCCACCTTGTGCAATCTACGTCCGAGCTTCGGTGCCGACGTCGCCGCGCTCTGCGGGCACACCGAGCTGCCGCTCATCGATCGAATATTCATCCTCGAGTGCACCGGACGGCAGCCGAGCGCCAGCGGATGAGCGTTTTGCCTCGGTCATCCGGCTGAGTCCTGGACCGATCCGGGTCGCTCAATCCGTGGCGCGTCGATTACTACCGGCCGCCGCCTCCAGCCGCTCGTAGACGGTGTCTGACACCTCCACAGCATCGGCCTGCCGGTTGCGCTCGCGCGTCGCCCGTGAGCGATCGAATGGCATGCGTACCGGCTCGCCGCCCTTGACCGGCGGCGTTGCGCGGATGACGCGAGCGTACTCGGCAACCTGCTCGGCGTACTCGTTGGCGTCCATCAGCAGATCGGGCTTCATCATCACGAACAGACAACCGTAGTCGACCATGCCGAGCGGCATCGCCGGCGCGGCCGCCATCGCGCCGAGCAACTGCACGACGATGGCAAGCCCCGAGCCTCGATGCCCGCCCCAGGCGCTGACCACGCCAGCGAGCGCGGCGTCAGGGTCGGTGGTGGGCTCGCCTTCGGCGTCGAAGGCGATGCCTTGTGGCAGCTGCAGTCCAAGCCGGCGTGCCAGCACGATCTCACCGTGCATGATGCTGGACGTGCCGATGTCCCAGATCACCGGCTGATCCGCGGATGGAAAGCCGAAGCAGATCGGGTTGGTGCCGAAGCGTCCCGCACGGCCACCATACGGCGCGACCAACGGCGATGCATTGGACGCGATCAGGCTGACCAGACCTGCCTCGGCCGCGCGCTCGGCATAGTAGGACAACATGCCCGTATGCCAGGTCTGATTGCCACCGACCATGGCCATGCCCTGCGTCGTAGCCTTGTCGATGGCGATGTTCGCTGCCTCGAAGGCAACCAGATAGCCCGGGTTGTTTCGTCCCACAACCAGCGCCGAGATCGGTGTCTCGCGCGCCACCTCGATGGCACCGCGACGATAGTCAGGCGCGGTCATGCGTTCGAAGATGCTGAGCGCCCTGGGAAGGCCGCCGTAGGACAGTCCCCGAAGCTCGCAATCGATCAGATGGTCAGCGACGATTGCGGCCTCGCGCGGGTCGAGCCCCGCGGCCTGCAACACCCGACAGGTGAGCGTATGGGCCCGCGCGATGTTCAAGCGCATGCCGGGACCTGCCGAGGCTTCGGGTCAGACGCATGCCCGCACCGAGAGGGCATGCAACGTGGGATATCG
>JAGRHX010000516.1 GCA_020444775.1 Gammaproteobacteria bacterium | reverse complement strand
TCCTGGCCGGTTCCGCCTGTGTGATCCTGCCTTTCATGCACACCTTCTGGCCGCTCGCGGCCTGCGCGTTCCTGATGGGGCTCGGACTGGGCTGTGGCGCGCCACTGTCGATGGTGCTGGTGTACAACCGCACGCCGGATGGCCGCACCGGCGAGGCCATGGGGCTGCGGCAGACCGTCAACAAGGGCACCGAGGCTTCGGTGCCGCTGGTGTTTGGTGCCATCACCACCAGCTTGGGTATGCTGCCAGCGTTCTGGCTGGTCGCGGCGCTACTCGGTGTCGGTGGTCTGTTGATGGGACGGGAAGCCCGCGTGCAGCAGGCCGGCTCGGCGACCACGGCGGTGTCGCGCAGGCCGAGGGGCGAGTGAGGCGTGCGGCGCGTGCCGGGTCGCAGCCTGGCGCCGTGGTGCTCGACACGGATCCGGGTGCTCGCTCAGCCCGAGCGTCCGCGTGCCAGGGCCCACACCGCCACCGTGGCGAGCACGATGAGGCCGCCGATTAGCGTGGTGCTGCGTGGCACCTCGTTGATGAACAACCAGACCCACAGCGGTGCGAGCACGAACTCGATCAGCATCAGGAAGGTGACCTCTGCAGCGGGCAGGATGCGCGCCGCCATCATGAACATGAAGTGCCCGGCGCCGGTGATCACGCAGCCGAGCAGCAGACAGAGCAGGATGTCGTGCAGTGGTACCCAGACCTGTCCACCCGTCACGCCGGTGCCGACCAGCATCGCGACCAGTCCGCCGAGGACCAGCACCGGCTGCATGTCACGGCCACGGTTGTGGCGGAGGATGACGACGAAGCAGGAGAAGCTCAGCACCGTGATCAGCGCGAACGCGTTGCCCAGCCAGGCACCGGCGGCGATGCTCCCACCGACCATTACCAGGATGCCGAGGAAGGCCGCGGGGATGGCCAGCGCCGTGGCTCGGGTGATGCGTTCGCCGAGCAACAGACGCGCCAACAGCGCGCTGCTGAAGGGCATGGCGCTGAGCAGGAAGACCACATTGGCGACGCTGGTGTGGGTGAGGGCGAAGAAGAAGCCGGCCGGCGACGAGCCGTTCAGCAGCGCCGCGAGCAGGCCCCACGGACCGATGCCATACAATCTCAGCAGCCATCGGCCGCGATGCATCCAGAGCAGGAACAGTAGCTGACTGACGGCGACGCCGACGCCACGCCAGAACAGGATCTGCCAGGGCGTGGATGCTTCAAGCGAGCGGATGATGAGGCCATTCAGGCTGAAGCCCACCGAGCTCACGATCATCAGAATCAAGGCGAGCCGGTAGCCGCCGGGTGCTTCCGGCTGCGTGGGTGTGGTCATGCGATTGCCGCCTGGGGTGGGTGCGCCGTATCGATCCGGGTCATCGCGTCGGCGATGCCAGTGTATCGATCGTCGGCCATCCGCGGCCAGCCTCGTGCCGCGACCCAGGCTCAGCCAGCGCCGTCGCCGAGCATCTGATTGCTCACCTCGTCACGCACCTGCAACAGCCGGGCGATGATCGAGCGCTGGCCCCGGGCCGTGATCCGTTCGGAGATGTCGATGGCGACGATGCTGTGGGTCATCCGGCCGTCGCGGCCGAACATCGGTACCGCGAGGATCGTCACGCCGCTGATGTAGCGCCCGGTGTCGACCGCGAAGCCATCGTGTCGGGTCAGCTCCACCTCGCGCAGCCAGTCGTCGAATGCCGGCGGATGGTCCCACTTCAAGGCCGCGAAACGCGTACGCAGCTCGGCGGTTCCCGCATCGACCAGGTTGAAGGCCGCATGACAACGACCGGTGGCGCTTATCAGGGTCGGAAAGCGACTGCCGAGCTCGACCTGCAGCCGAAACGGCAACGGGGCATGGGACAGGGCGACCACCACCATGTGCTCGGCGTCGGCCAGCCGGGTGGCGAGCACCGTGGCGCCCACCTCCGCCGACAGCTCGGTCAGCCGCGGCTCGATCAGGCTGATGAAGCCGTTGCGTTGAATGGCACTGCGCGCGATCGGCAGTATGCCGATACCGATGGCATAGCGCTTGGTCCGTGGGTCGAAGTCGACCAGCCCCTCCTCGGTGAGCACGCGCAGGATGTGCAGACAGGTGCTCGGCACCAGCGATAGTGCCCGCGCGAGCTGATTCACGCCGAGCGGCTCCTTGGATCTGCCCAGGTGCCGGAGGATCGCGATGGCCCGGGTCACGGCGGGCACCTGACGACGATGATCGGGCGGTGGCTGGTTCACGTTGGCGCTCGGTGGTCCATTGTCTAGATACAATGACATTGTCATATTGACAACGCCGCCAAGGCAAGCCAAGGTGCGCGACTCGGCCCGATCCGGCCCGATACGACCATGCCCGCCCAAATCGAACCAGCAGGAGGACCGTCGCGTGTCCGAACCAACCGATCTGTTTCCGAAGATCACCGAGCAGGGACTCGATGATCTGCGGCGTCGCATCGGCAAGCGCATCACCGGCTCGCTGGAGCCCTGGTGTCACGAGGCCACCCGCGACAACATCCGCCACTACGCGCATGGCATCGGTGATGACAACCCGCTGTGGTGCGATCCGGAGTACGCGTCGCAAAGCCGCTACGGCACCCTGGTCGCGCCACCGAGTTTCCTGTTCGCCTGCGATCGCATCGTCTCCGGCTACGTCGGTGGGCTGAGCGGTGTGCATGCGATGTGGGCGGGGGCCGACTGGACCTGGCATGCGCCGGTGTTGCGCAACGACGAAATCACCACCGAAGCCTGGCTCAAGGACCTGGTGGAGCACCAGACCCGCTTCGCCGGCCGGGCCATACAGCAGATCTACCACGTCGATTTCTTCAAGCAGGATGGCAGCAAGGTCGCCGAAGCCGACAGCTGGTGCTTTCGCACTGACCGTGACGAGGCCCGTGAGCGTGGCACCAAGTACGAGTCGGTAAAGGCGCGCGCACGCGAGCCCTATACCGACGAGGCCCTGGACGCGTTCTATCGGCTGTATGCGCAGGAGCAGGTGCGCGGCTCGACCCCACGTTACTGGGAGGAGGTCGAGGCCGGCGAGTCACTGCCGGAGATGGCCAAGGGACCGATGACGGTCACCGGCTTCATCGCCTTCGCGCAAGGCTGGGGTGGTCTGTACATCCGTGCCAACAAGCTCGCCTGGCGGCAGATCAGCGCGCACCGCGGGCTCGGCATCAAGAACCGTCTGGGCATACCTGACTGCCCTGAGCGGGTTCATTGGGAGGACGATTTCGCGCGCATGGTCGGCACCCCCGGTGCCTACGACTATGGCCCGGAGCGCTGCTCCTGGCTGACCCATCACGTGACCAACTGGATGGGGGACGACGGTTTCCTGCGCAAGGCCTCGTGCAAGATCCGTCGCCACAATCCGGTTGGCGATATGTTGACCATCAAGGGTTCGGTGACGCGCAAGTACGTCGAGGACGGCCGGCATCTGGTCGAGATCGAGCAGTCGGCGCACAACCAGGACGACGAGCTGTCGGTGATCGGCAGCGCGGTGGTCGAGCTGCCGAGCCGCGCCGGCTGAGACCGGGCGCACGGCGCTGCTGACCTCAGTGTTTGCCGAGACGCTCGATCCGGTCGAGCAGCAGGCACCAGTCGACTGGTCGTGAGGTATCGACTCGAAGGCACGCCGGGCCGTGCGGATCGTCGACTGGATCCATGTGCCACTGCTGCGCATGTAGCACCGCCACGTCGGCCTCGGACGCATCGCCGCCGCAGGCCCGACGCGCCCGGATCCGTTGTTCCAACAACGCGAGCGGCGCCTGCGCGTGCAGCCGCAGGCTCGGCACACCGGCTGCCCGCGCGCAGCCCTTCAGCCGTTCGCGTTGCCAGCGCTTCAGACAGGTGGCGTCGGCGATGACCCGCCAGCCGCATTCGAGCAGTGGGCGGGCGATGGCCGTCATCCGGTCATAGGTGCGTTCGGTGGCTGGCGCCGAATAGCGGAGCTCGGGGGCCGAGTCGTCGGGGTACAGCCGTTTGCGTTCGACGTCGGAGCGCAGCACGATGGCGCCGAGCGCGCAGCCCAGCCTGCGTGCCAGCCAGCTCTTACCGGAGCCCGACAAGCCTGAGCAGATCAGCAACGCGCCGCGGTCCGTTCGCTGGTGGTATCGCCGGACCAGGCGTAGATAGCGCTCGAGCTTTGCCCTGAGCACGGAACGCTGTTCCGGGTCGCAATCCGCCGCCAGCAGGCCGAGTGCCGCGACCTTGGCCCGAACCATTGCCCGGTAGGACTTGAACAGCGCAAGCGCCTGGGGCCCTTCGAAGTCGCCGCTCTGCTCCAGATACTCGTTGAGCACCAGATTGGCATGCGCGTCCGCGCCCCTTGATTCCAGATCCATGAGCAGGAAGGCCAGATCGCTCATGCTGTCCACACAGCGCAGGGTGTCGTTGAACTCCACGCAGTCGAAAGCCCGCACCCGGCCGTCCTCGACGATCAGGTTCTCCAGGTGCAGGTCACCATGACAGTCACGGATCATGCCGCGCGCGGCGCGCGCCAGCAGCAGCGACCGGCTGTCTAGCAGCAGCTGCCGGTCCCGTGACTGGTTCTCCTCCGCCGTACGTGCGCACAATGCCAGGGCCCCCTGCTCACGACTCAACAGGGCGTGATTGTCGGTCAGTGCCTTCTCGAAATCGCGGCTGGCGCGCATCGCATCGGTATCATGCAGTTGGCGTGCATTCTCGTGGAAGTCGGCGATGTTCGAAGCGAGCTGTCGACACAGGGCCGCGTCCAGCTCGCCGCGCTCGAGGACGCGATCGAGCCTGTTCCGGTTGCAGAACTGACGCATACGCACCGCGTAGTCGACCACCGGGCCGTCGCCCTCCACCTTGAGACCATCAGCGCCCTGATTGATGCTGACCACATCCATGTACAGCTCGGGCGCGGTGCGACGATTCAGGCACAGCTCCTTGAGGCAAGCGGCGTGGCGCAGCTCCAAGGTGCTGAAGTCGGCGAAGTCGAACTTCACCGGTCGCTTGATCTTGTAGGCAAAGCGCCCGGTCAGGACAAGCAGCGAGATGTGCGTGTCGATGCGCTCGATGTGCTGCACCGGATGCGGAAAAGCACGTGGCTCGGCGAGCGCCTCGGCCAGACGCGAGAATGCCCGCCACGCCATCGTGTCGGTGTCTTGGGCTGGGTCATGGTCCTCGGTCATGGCGGGGCTCGAGTACGTGCTGGCTGGCAGTCTGGAACGGCGCCCGGGGGAATGTCTTCCTTGCGCGCCGATCGCATTTCGCGGGCGGTCGACGCGCCGCTGCCCGGCGGCCCATGCAGGCTCGCCCGTAGCGCCCTTCAGCGTCGATTTCCGGGCCGGGATCCCGGTCTCTTCGGACCCTACCATGGTTCGACGGGACCCGCGTGCGCGGACTCTGACGAGCGACACCAAAAGCTTGCTCATTGCCACTTGCAATTCGTCGAAACGCGCCTATAGTTCGCGCCGATCGCGGTGTTGCGTCCAAGCGCTGCACAAGGCAGACCATCCCCCGAAGCTGTCGGACCGACCGGTGATGGAACCTCTGACCTGTCCACTGCGGGCGTTCTTACGTTCGTTGGATCATCAGGGTACCCGGTCAAGCCATGACTACCGACACCCCCGCCGAGCAGGCGGCCGAGCCTCCGCAAGGGGGCCACCCCGAAACAGTCTCTTCCCAGTCCCTCGTCATCGAGCCCCGGGCCGGCACAATCGTCGACTTCCCGCCCGCTACGCCACAGCGTAAGGGTGTCGGGGCGAAGCCATCGGCTCCGGCGCGAGCCACGCCCAGCGGCCCGTCGCGCTCCGGCTCCGGCCTGCCGTTGAGTCCACGCAGCAGGGCGTTCTTGAAGCGCTACTACCCAGGTGTGACGCGTGACGCCTGGAATGACTGGCGCTGGCAGAACCGCAACCGTCTACGAAGCCTGCAGGACATCGAGCGGATCATCGAGCTGACCCCGTACGAGCGTGAGGCCATCGTCCGTCACGCCGGCGCGCTGCCGCTCGGTATCACTCCCTACTACGCAAGCCTGCTGGATCCGCATGATGCCAGTCAGCCGTTGCGTCTGTCGGTGGTGCCAAGACTGGATGAGTACGATCGGACCCCGGGTGAGGCCGACGACCCGCTGGGTGAAGACGGTCACGCCGTGGTTCCGGGACTGGTGCATCGCTATCCCGACCGGGTGTTGTTCCTGGTGACCAACTTCTGCTCGGTGTACTGCCGCTATTGCACCCGTGCGCGCCTGGTTGGTGCGACCGGCGAACGGGCCTTGCGCAAGGCCGACGTCAACGCGGCGTTGGACTACATCCGCAACACCCCGTCGATTCGTGACGTGCTGATCTCTGGCGGTGATCCGCTCAGCCTGGACGAGGACCGTCTGGACTACATTCTTGACAATCTGCGTGGGATCCCACACGTCGAGTTCATCCGTATCGGCTCGAAGCAGCCGGTCGTGCAGCCACAACGGATCACCCGCTCGCTGGTGCAGCTGCTGCGCCGTCACGGCCCGATCTGGATGAGCCTGCATTTCACCCATCCCGATGAGATCACTCCGGAGGTGAGCGCGGCCTGCGCCCGGCTCGCCGACGCGGGTGTGCCACTGGGCAGCCAGACGGTGTTGCTCAAGGGTGTGAACGACGACGTGCAGACCATGCGTCGCCTGGTGCACGGTCTGCTCAAGATCCGTGTCCGACCCTACTATCTTTACCAGTGCGATCCGATCAGCGGTTCGGCGCACTTTCGTACCAGCGTGCAGAAGGGGCTGGAGATCATCGATGGTCTGCGTGGTCACACCACCGGCTATGCCGTGCCCACCTTCGTGATCGACGCGCCAGGAGGCGGTGGCAAGGTGCCGTTGTTGCCGCAGTATGTGCTCGGTCGCGAGGGAGATGACCTGCTCATCCGGAACTTCGAGCACAAGGTATATCGCTATCCGGATCCCCTCGAGCCGAGCATGGCTGGCATGCCGCTGGCCGGCACTGGTGCGGCCGCGCAGCGATCAGGCGCACCCGCAGGCGAGCCGGCCTGAGCGCGTCGCGCGAACCCCGTCCCTTCCCATCCTGACAAGAGCGTGGGTTCAGGCGATGGGACCGGGCGATCGTGAGCGATCGCCCGGTCCGGCGCACTCGAGCCCGCGTGGAGTGCCGCAGCCATGCACATCGGTCTCTGCTACGACCTGCGTGACGACTATATCGCCGCCGGCTACTCGGAGCTGGAAACCGCCGAGTTCGACCGACTCGATACCATCGATGCTCTTGCGGACGCGTTGCAACGTCTCGGTCATCGCGTGGAGAGAATCGGCAATGTGCGCGCCCTGACCCGCAAGCTGGTGGCCGGCGCGCGCTATGACCTGGTCTTCAACATCGCCGAGGGTATGCGCGGCTACGGCCGCGAGGCACAGGTGCCGGCGATTCTCGATGCCTACGAGCTGCCCTACACCTTCTCCGACCCGTTGAGCTGTGCGCTGACCCTGCACAAGGCAATGGCCAAGCGCGTCATCCGCGACAGCGGTCTGCCCACCCCGGACTTCGCGGTGGTGACGCAGGTAGGCGATCTGGATGGCGTGCAGCTGGACTATCCACTGTTTGCCAAGCCGGTGGCGGAAGGCACCGGCAAGGGCGTAGACGGGCGATCCAGGATCAACGATCCGGCCGAGCTGCGTGAGGTCTGTCAGACCCTGCTCGCCCGACATCGTCAGCCCGTGCTGGTGGAGCGTTATCTGCCCGGTCGCGAGTTCACCGCGGCGATCGTCGGCAGCGGTGAGGAAGCCCGCTGCATAGGCATCATGGAGATCGTGCTCAGGTCATCGGATGATGCGGACGCCTACGGCTATCTGAACAAGGAGGAGTGTGAGACCCGGGTCGAGTACCGTCTGCTCGAAGAGCCGCTTCTGGAACGGGTCATCGAGGAGGTGGCGTTGGGCAGCTGGCGCGCGCTGCTGTGCGCGGATGCCGGTCGGGTGGATCTGCGCTGTGATGCCAACGGTAGACCAAACTTCATTGAGATCAACCCGCTCGCGGGTCTGCATCCCGAGCACTCTGATCTGCCGATAATCTGTAATCTGAAGGGGATCGAGTACGATCATCTGATCGAATGTATCGTCGAGTCCGCCTGCCGGCGCTACGGTATCGGCGGGGAGCGGCCGGCTGTCGTCGATGCGGCGGTCTGATTCACTTCGGGAGGCGCCCGGCCGCCTCCCGGCGGAGCAGCAGCTGATGACGCCCATGCGTGTGACGATTGCCTATCAGCAGCTAGACGCGGATGCGCCGCTCGACGAGCAGGACGTGCTGGTGCAGGTGGCCGCGGTGCGTGCGGCGCTGGAGCGGCTCGGGCACACGTGCGCGCTGCTGCCGGTGAGCGGCGACCTGCGGTCGAGCGGCGATCGCCTCCAGGCTCAGTCTCCGGACGTGGTCTTCAACCTGGTCGAGACCATTGACGGGTGCTCCGAGCGCCAGCATCTGGCGCCGGCGCTGTTCGCCCGCTTGGGCATCGCCTTCACCGGCAGTGACGAGCGAGCCTTGGCGATCACCACCGACAAGCTGCGCTGCAAGCGGATGCTGCGAGCCAACGGCGTGCCCACACCCGTGTGGCTGGAGCCGCGTGGGACCGGTGCGGACTCGCCATGGCCGCCGGGCGCCTTCATCGTCAAGCCGGTGCGCGAGGACGCCTCGGTCGGTATCGACGATGCTTCGGTATGCGACGACGCCGTGCAGGCCCGGGCGCGTCTCGACCAGCTGCAAGCGACACGCGCCAACTCCGACCTCGAGGGCGATTCCAACGACGATGGTTGGTTCGCGGAGCAGTTCATCGAGGGGCGTGAGTTCAACGTCTCGGTCATCGAGAGCGAAGCCGGTCGCGGAGAGCCCATGGTGCTGCCGGTGGCCGAGATCCGCTTCGTCGACTATCCACCCGACAAGCCACGGCTGGTCGGCTACGCGGCGAAGTGGCAGGTGGACTCCTTCGAGTATCTGCACACGCCGCGCAGCTTCGAGGCGAATCGTACCGAGCCCGAGCTGATGGCGCGGTTGCGTGAGGTCGCGATACGCTGCTGGCGCTGTCTGGGACTGTCCGGCTATGCGCGTGTCGACTTTCGGGTCGACACGGCTGGCCGGGTCTGGGTGTTGGAGGTCAACACCAACCCCTGTCTGTCCGCCGACGCGGGCTTTGCCGCCGCGCTGGACGCAGCCGGTCACGGCTACGATTGGGGCATTGCCCGGATCCTCGCCGCGGCCGAGTGCCGCTACCCTGTGGCCGCGGTGCGATTGGACGCCTGAGAGGCCGCGGTCATGTTTCGTATCCTGCAGATCTTCGATGACACCACGCCGGCCAACCAGCAGCGATTGGAGCAGGCCAGGGCGATCCTGCGCGCGCAGATGGGCGGGCTGGACGAGACCGATATCGACAAGATCACCGAGCAGCTGCGCAATCCGCTGCGCTACCGGTTTCGTGCCTCACTGTTCGTGGCCGAGAACGCGCGTGGTCAGGTGCGTGGTTTCGCGCTGCTGTCGTACGAGCCCGAGCTGCGATTCTGCTACCTCGATTACATCTGTACCGCGCGTGGCGAGACCGGTGGTGGTATAGGCGCCGCGCTCTACGAGCGGATTCGCGAGGAGGCGCTGGAGCTGGGTGCGATCGGGGTCTTCTTCGAGTGTCTGCCCGACGATCC
>JAGRHX010000515.1 GCA_020444775.1 Gammaproteobacteria bacterium | reverse complement strand
AGGCGATGACGCTGGCCGACCGCGTGGTGGTGATGAACGACGGCCGCATCGAGCAGGTGGGTCCGCCCCAGGAGCTGTATCACAGCCCGAAGACACGCTTTGTCGCCGGCTTCATCGGCTCGCCAGCGATGAACTTCCTGCCCTGCAAGGTCGTCGCGGCGTCGGACGGACTGGCTGCCCGGATCGGCGCGGACATCGTGCTGCCGATCCCACCTGAGCGGCGCGAACGCTACGCCTCGTTCCAGGACAAGGACATGCTGGTGGGCATCCGCCCGGAGCACATCACCGATCTCGTGGCGCACCCGAGCCCCGGCCAGGAGCGACTCGATATTACCGTGGACGTGGTCGAGCCGATGGGCAACGAAACGATGGTTCACTTCCGGGTCGGCACACATGCCGTGTGCGCACGGGTCGACCCCGGAACACCGGCCCGAGCCAATCAGCCGCTCCCGCTGCACGTGAACATGAACAACATGCATCTGATCGAGCAGGCGTCAGGCCGGGTCGTATAGCAGCCGCCGTGCCGACCTCCGTGACGGCAGGGTAGAGCCTGACATCCGCACGGGCCCACGAACGCCCCGCGACGCATCCCGAATCGAGCTCCAAACACAAGGCTTTTTGCCACCATCGGAGGTTGGGAACATGTCAAAGCAGACCCGGATCACACGCCGTCATGCCTTGAAGATGACCGCCGGGGCAGTCGGGGCGGCCGCCATGCCGCTGGTACACATGCGCACCGCCGGCGCCGCGGGCAAGCTCTCCATGGGTGTCTGGGACCACTGGGTAAAAGCGACCAACCCGGTGCTCAGGAATCTGGTCGAACAGTGGGGTGAGAAGAACAAGGTCGAGATCCAGCTCGACTTCATCACCTCGTCAGGCGGCAAGATCTATCTGACCCAGGCCGCGGAATCACAAGCGCGCACCGGTCACGACGTCCTGGCCTTCGATCAATGGAACACCCACCACTATTCGGACAAGCTGGTGGATGTCAGCGACGTCGTCAACGGTCTCATCAAGCAGTACGGCCCGGTGAGCAAAGCCACCGAGTACCTGGGCATCGTGGATGGTGCGTGGAAGGGTGTGCCGGTCGCCTGGGGCTCCGCGCCGCTGCCCTGCTGCGCGCGTATCTCCATGCTCAAGCAGTTCGCCAACGTCGATGTCACCGCCTGGTACCCCGCCTCGGACACCAAGGGCCCCGGAGCCGACGAGTGGACCTACGAGAAGCAGCTGGAGATCGCCAAGGCCTGCTTCGAGGCCGGACATCCGCTGTCTCTAGGCTGTGGCTCTGAGAGCACCGATGCGAACCAGACCTGGGGCGCCACCTTTGGCGCGTTCGGCGCGCATCTGGTCGACAAGGACGGCAACATCACCGCGGATTCGGATCCGGTCAGGGAAGTTCTGGATTACGTCGGCAGGCTGGTGCCCTATCTGCCGCCCGAGACCATCAGCTACGACGATGCGTCGAACAATCGCGCGCTGATCTCCGGCAGCGCGGCGATGATCTGGAACCCGCCGAGCGCCTATGCCGTCGCCAAGCGCGACAAGCCCGAGATCGCCGCGGACTGCTGGACCTTCCCCAACCCCAAGGGAAAGATGGGGCGTCTGGTGCCGCATCGACCCTATTTCTGGGGTATCTGGGAATGGGCGCAGAACCAGTCGGCCGCCAAGGATCTGATGGCCTTTCTGATGCAGCGCGAGAACGTCGAAGCCATGAGCGTTCCGGCTTCCGGCTATGACATTCCGCCGTTCGTCTCGATGTCGGACTTCCCGATCTGGGCGGAAGTGGCCCCGCCGGCCGGCACCATCTATAACTATCCGCTACGTCCGCAGCACGAGGCCGAGCACTACATCGTCGCCTCGAGCGCGCCGGTGGAGATCGCGGTGCAGATCTGGAGCCGTTATCTGATGCCGTCGATGGTCGCGCGCATGGTTCAGGGACAGAAACCCAAGGCCGTGATCGATTGGGTCTCCGAGGAGCTCGAAGGATTGCGCCGGGGCTGAGCGGCGCCTCCTTGCCTCTGGAACGCGATTGGGACCATCCGCGCGGGCGGATGGCCCCTTCATGTTCCGGAGTCGCCGTCAGGGTCGCGTCAGCCGGTCGTCCTGGCAGGCCTTACTTGACGACGCAGTAGGCGACCAGCTTGTTGCCATCCGGATCGCGG
>JAGRHX010000514.1 GCA_020444775.1 Gammaproteobacteria bacterium | reverse complement strand
CCTGCACGATCAGCGGCGCCACGGTATTGGGCAGGATGTGCTTGAACAGGATCTTCGGCAATCGGGTGCCCACCGAGACCGCGGCCTCGACATAGGGTTGCTCGCGGATGGTCAGCACCACGCTGCGTACCAGACGCACCACGCGCGGAATCTCGGGCACGGTGATGGCGATGATCACGTTCGTCATGGTGGCGCCGGCCAGCGAGATCAGCGCGATCGCGAGCAGCACGCCCGGAATCGCCATCAGGCCGTCCATGATGCGCATGACGATGGCGTCGAACCAGCGCACGTAGCCGGCCAGCAGACCCAGTGTCAAGCCCAGCACGGTGCTGACCAGGGCGACGGCAAGGCCGACCACCAGTGATACGCGTCCGCCGTGGATGACACGTGCAAAGACGTCGCGACCGAGGAAGTCGGTGCCGAACAAGCCCATCTCGCCAGGCGGCTTGAGTCGTCGAATCGGCGTCAGCTTGAGGGGGTCGCCGGCGAACAGCGGCGCGGCGAAGGCCAGCAAGGCCATGACAATCAGGATGAACGCGCCGATTACCACGGTCGGGTGGCGCCTGCAGTAATCCAACATGCGGTTGCGACGTGGCGTCGGCCGGGCGGCGGCGGTGAGAGCGTCTGCGCTGGTGCTCATGTAGAACGGGCTCGAAGGCGTGTTGCTGTAAGGGTTGCCGCACATCGTCGGCACCGGCCAGGCGGTGACGCGGCGCGCGGTCGGCCGTTACGGGTCAGTAGCGTATCCTGGGATCTAGCAAGGTGTAGACCACGTCGATGAGCAGGTTGACCAGCACATAGACGGCGGAGAACACCAGGATCACGCCCTGGATGATCGGATAGTCACGACGCAACACCGCGTCGATGGTCAGCCGCCCCAGGCCGGGTATGTTGAAGACGCTCTCGGTCACCACCACCCCACCGATGAGCAGGGCGATACCGATACCGATGATGGTGACGATCGGCACCGCGGCGTTCTTCAGGGCATGTTTCATCAGCAGCATCCGGTTGCCCAGGCCCTTGGCGCGGCCGGTGCGAATGTAGTCCTCGGTCAATACCTCCAGCACACTGGCCCGACTGATACGGGCGATGAGCGCGGTGTACACCACCCCGAGGGCCACCGTCGGCAGCGCGATGGAGCGCAGGAAGGGAATCACACCCTCGCTGATCGACTTGTAGCCCTGCACCGGAAACCAGCCGAGCTGCAGCGAGAACACGTACATGAGCACGTAGCCGATCACGAACACCGGCACCGAGAATCCCAGCACCGCGAACAGCATCACCGATCGATCTATCCAGGTGCCGGCACGCCAGGCCGCCAGCACGCCGAGCGGTACCGCGGTCAGCACGGCGAAGACGATGGTCGACAGCGACAGCGCCAGGGTCGGCTCCAGACGCTGACCGATCAGCTTGCTGACCGGCAGGTTGGAGAAGATGGACACGCCCAGATCGCCCTGCAGCACCGCGCCCAGCCAGGTGAAGAACTGGATGTACAGCGGCTGATCCAGGCCGAGGCGGGCACGGATGCGGGCGATGTCCTCGGGACGCGCGTAGTCGCCGGCAATCACCGTGGCGGGATCGCCCGGCGTCAGGTGCAGCAGCAGGAACACGAACACGGCCACCACGCCCATCACGGGTATGGTCGCGATCAATCTGCGGATGATGTAGGCGAGCATGCGGCGATACTGGTCTGGAGTACGGGGCCGGGATACCGGTCCGGGCGTGCCCATGGTTCATGGGTGGACCCGCCGGGATCATGTGTCGGAATCATGTGTCGGGAGCATGTGTCGGGATCTGGGGCAGGGATCACCCACCGGCTCATGAACCGGGCCATGAAGAGGGGACTCGAATCGCCACGAGCGTCGGCCCGCACGGATGGCGCGGGCCGACGCCGTCGGCTGGAAGACACCCGGTCGTTCGCGGCGGCGAACGGACCGGGTCGACGGCCGGTTTGTTCCAGGCTCAGTTCTTCTCGATGTTCCAGAAGAACGGCACCGGCGAGACCAGCACGCCCGACAGGCTCTTGTGCCAGGCCATCGGCTGGAACCACTGACCATAGTTGACGTAGGGCACGACCTCGAACAACCGCGCCTGCAGCTCCTCGACGATCTTCTTCTTGTCCGCGTCAGTGGTGGCACGCGAGTAGGCGTCGCGCAGCTCCTCGGTCTTGGCATCCGTCGGCCAGCCGAACCACGCCTTCTCCACGCCGCCACCGGAGATGCCGATGTTGGACACCGGGGATTGCACGTCGGCACCGGTGGAGTAGGTGTGGAAGATGTTCCAGCCACCCTCGGCCGGCGGCTTCTTCTCGGCACGTCGCGAGGTCAGGGTCGACCAGTCCATGGCCTGCACGTCGACATTCATGCCGATGTCACGCAGCATCTGCGCGGTGACCAGGGAGGCGTTGCTGAGCAGCGGGATGTCGGTCGGCTGCATCAGCACGATCTTCTCGCCGTTGTAGCCGGCCTCCTTGAGCAACGCCTTGGCCTTCTCGCGGTCCACGGTACGCAGCGGCTCGGTGCCGATGTCGGTCTCGTTCGGCGTACCGCAGATGAAATACGCCGGGCAGACCTTGTACAGGCTCGGGTCGCCGACGATCGCCTGCAGGTACTCCTCCTGATTCACGGCCCACAGCAGCGCCTGACGCGCCTTCGCGTTGTCGAACGGTGGATACAGGTGATTGGGGCGCAGCCAGCCCTGGGTGCCGAGCGGGTCGATCACCTTGATCACGACATCGGGGTTGGTCTTCAGGATTGGCACCATGTCGACCGCGGGTGTCTCCCACAGATCGACCTCGCCGTTGACCAGCGCGTTCATGGTGGTGGCGGGGTCCGGGATGTAGACCCACTCCACCCTGTCGACCTTGACCACCTTGCCGCCGGCGGCGCCGGAGGCCGGCTCGGCGCGTGGCACGTAGTCGGTGTTCTTGACATAGACGATCTTGGAGCCCGGCACCCATTCGTCCTTGACGAACTTGAAGGGGCCGGAGCCGACGATCTCGGGCACCTGCTCGAAGGCGTCCACCTCGGCCAGACGCTTGGGCATCATGAACGGCACGTTGGAACTGATCTTGCCCAGCGAATCCAGGACCAGGCCGTACGGCTCCTTGAGCGTCAGGGTGAAGGTCTTGTCGTCCACCACGTCCATGGACTTGGTGAAGTCCATGAGCTTCTGGCCCATGCCGTCGCGCTTGCCCCAGCGACGGATGGAGGCGATGCAGTCCTCTGACTTGACGGGTTGGCCATCGTGCCACTTCAGACCGTCACGCAGCGTGAAGGTATAGACCAGGCTGTCATCGCTGACCTTCCAGGTGTCCACCATCTGTGGCTGCACCTTGAGATCGGCGTCGGTGGCGAACAGCGTGTCGTACACCATGTAGCCGTGGTTGCGGGTGATGTAGGCCGTGGTCCAGATCGGGTCCAGGTTCTTCAAGTCGGCGTGTGGCACCACGCGCAGCACGGTCTCGGCGCTGAGCGCGCCACTGACCAGCATTGCACCCGCGCCGAGCATGGCGGCGAGGCGCTTCAAGTACGAACGCTTCATACGGTCTCTCTCCTCTGGGGACTTCCAGTTGTAGCTCGCAACGCACGATCGAACCCGCGATGCGACACCGACGATGCCACGCACGCCGGAAGATGGTGTTGCGTGGCAATACGGCGGTGGGTCGCGGGTCGGACAGCGGGAACCCTGTCGGCCTGGCGACCCGAGCCGGACGCTTGCGCCGCGTGCGCACCGTCATGCTCAAAGTCTTGCTCGAAGTCTTGCTCGAAGTCGGCTCATCGGCCTGCTCAAAGACCAGCCACGTACGGCGATGCCGGGATCGTTACCCGGACATCGAGGTCATCCGGCGGTCTTGCGTCGGGTCCGCTTACCCGGTGCGGTCGGTCGTTCGTGCCTCGTTGGCGAGGCCTCGTTCTCGTTATGGATTCGTCATCGCCGATCTGATCGTCGATTCAAGCGTCGAATCAGCCGTCGATTTCGAGGGGTCGGGTTTGCGGGGCGCGCCACGCACTTGCTGTCGGCCTCGCTCCGCAAGCAGGTTTTAGCACACTTGGGCAGACGCATACAGGCCCACGGACCGTGGCGTCACGCGTCGCGCGAGGGCCGATCTGCGGACCGGGGACGTATGGGCGAGCGAGACCGGCGCTGTTGCTAGCGCTGCTTCTCGAAGTCGATGGGATCGTGCACCGACAGCCCCTGCAGACCGCGCCGCAGACAGTCCAGGGCCAGCTCCACGCCGCCGCCGCGGACGCGCTCGGCGCCACCCACCAGGCACGCTGAGCGCTGCACGGTGTACGCGTCGCTGCTGGTGGCAACGTGCACCCAGCCCTCGGTTCCGGCCTCGCCGGGCTCGACCAGGACCGCCAGCCCGTGACTGGTGGCGGAGGTCTGGCGCACGGCCGCGGCGAGCTGGCTCGCAAGCTGCGCGGACCCGCCGGCTGAGCTCGATCCATCTCCCGCGTCCACGCCCAGTGCCCGGCACAGGGCCCGGGGGTCCGCCCCCAGGCCGCCACGCTGAAATACCCGCCCGCGTGGATCGGCGGCCACCAGGCGTCCGGCGACCGCGCCGTGGGTACCGCACTCGGCCACCGCGAGACTCGCGCCCTGTGCCGCCAGCGACTCGAGCACCACGCCCTCCAGGGTCTGGTCGGCTTCGCACAACAGATAGCTGCCGAGCCGCTCGCGGACCGCGGCCGCCACCGGCGCCAGACGCCGGGTCAGCGCGTCGGCGTCGCTGCCGCGCGCGAACAGCTTGGTCTCGAGCTGCGGAAAATGTGCCTGGAAGCCGAGCTTGACCTCACCGTCCTCAGCCAGCTGCTCGATACCGTTCAGCATCTGGTCGACGCGTGACTCGCCCAGTCCGAAGGAATGGAAGCGCAGCAGTTGCACCACCGACTGCCGCCCGCTGAGTTGCAGCAGGCGCGGGATGATCTGCTCGTCCAGCATCCGGCGCAGCTCGCGCGGCACGCCGGGCGTGAACAGGAAGCGCGCGCCGCCGATGTCGACGGCGAAGCCGCAGGCGGTACCGATCGGATTGTCGATACGTTCGGCGCCGCGCGGCAGCATCGCCTGCTTGCGATTGTTGGGCGGCATGACCCTGCCGCGCGACGCATAGAAGGCCTCGATCCGCGCCAGCCAGTCGCTGTCCAGCTCGAGATCCACGCCCGCGGCCTCGGCCGCCATCTCCTGCGACAGGTCGTCGACCGTCGGACCCAGACCACCGTTGACGATCACCGCCCGCGCGCGGCCGGCGGCGAGCCGGAAGGCCTCGCGGAGTGCGTCGCGGTCGTCACCGACCGTGGTGCCCCAGTGCACGTCCAGACCCACTTCCTGGAGTCTGCGTGCCATGTGGCTGTAGTTGGTGTTGATGGTCTTGCCGCTCAGCACCTCGTCGCCGGTGCAGATGATCTCGATGTGCATGGGATGTCTCGATCCTGTCCCGGGCGCGCTGGCGGCGCGCGGCTGACGCCGCCAGCCGGCATCGGACCCGCGAGCTGCCTGGGTCGACCGGCTCCAGTCCGGTCACGCGACCCGAGGGGCCATTCCAGGGTTGTTGAAGTTGCGCAGCAGTAGCTGCGCAAGCGTTGTCGAGTGTAGGTCGAGGATGTCGATCATGTCGTCGTCCCAGCCGTCGACCCAGCTGGCGATCAGCCCGGCGATCCGGTCGTGGATCCGGCTCTTCCGTCCCGCTCGTTCAGCCGGTCTCGGTCAGCCGCTCGCCGTCATCCTCGACCCATGGGGTCACCGACGCCCTTGCGGTCGACGATCAGACGATAGTGCTGCGGCTCACGATGCAGGGCGAAGTTGAAGATGTTGTCCTGGATCTCGCGGCAACGGTCCAGATCGCAGTCGGCGATGGCCAGCTCGTCGCCCAAGGTGCTGCACTGGGCGACGATCTCGCCGGTGGGGGCGATGATGCAGCTGCCACCGATCAGATCGCAGCCTTCCTCCTTGCCGGCCTTGGCGACGCCGACCACCCAGGTGCCGTTCTGGTAGGCCCCGGCCTGCATGGACAGGTGATTGTGAAAGTCCTGCAGGTGATCGTGCTCGGGCATGCGCGGATAGTGGACCGGTGTGTTGTAACCGAGCGCGACCAGCTCCGCGCCTTGCAGGCCGAGCACCCTGAAGGTCTCGGGCCAACGCCGATCGTTGCAGATGCACATGCCGATCCGCCCACCGAGTGTCTCGAACACCGGGAAGCCCAGATCGCCAGTCTCGAAATAGCGTTTCTCCAGATGCTGGAAGGCGAAATCGGGCTCGTGCTCGCGATGCCCGGGCAGATGGATCTTGCGGTACTTGCCGGCGATTTGACCCTGCCGGTCGACCAGGATTGAGGTATTGAAGCGCCGCGTGCGCCCGTCCTGCTCCAAGAGCTCGGCATAGCCCAGGTGGAAGCCGATGCCCAGGGCCCGTGCGCGCTCGAACAGCGGCGCGGTGGCCGCGTTCGGCATCTCTCGCTCGAAGAAGGCATCGATGTCGCGCTGCTCGGTCATGTACCAGCGCGGAAAGAATGTGGTGAGGGCCAGCTCCGGAAAGACGACGAAATCGCAGCCTCGCGCCTTGGCCCGCTCAAGCAGCGCGAGCATGCGCTCGACGACCGAGCTGCGCGGCTCGTCGCGGGCGATGGGGCCGAGCTGAGCGGCGGCGACACTGAGGACACGAGACATGGCGAGGCTTCTCCGGCTGGCGGCGGACGGTCCACGGCCAGATGCCGCGGATGTTCGTGGGTCGCGGGCGCGGCAGTCGGCCGAGCGTTGCGCTGGGGGGTAGAGCGCGCCGATGGAGGCTGTCCGCACTCGAATGCCCTGCACGCGAGTGATCGCGCACGTGGTCGCGAAGTGTCGCACAAGCGATGCCCCAGGGGGATGTGGCGGCGCCGTGCATGGACGGTGTGTAGCGGGCGATTGCGGGGATACTTGTTACCATTGCGCGGCACCTTCGAGCCCGGACCGGAACGGCCGATAGAGCGTGTAGAGGTGCCCGTCGCCCAGATTCATCGCAGTCGCAGTCATTGATCGCACTCATCGCATCGCACTCATTCCGTCGAACGTAGATGTCGCAGACTTCCCCCGCCAGCGCCGATCTCGCCCAGGCCATCGATATCGCCGTGTGGTTGGAGCGGGACCAGGTGCGCCCACTGCAGGAAAGGCTGCATCGTGACCGCAGCATCGCCCTGTCCCTACGCGGCGCTCGACCAGCCCTTCTGGTCCGCCAGTGGTGGGCACGGGTGCAACCGGACGAGGCTGGCCGGGGTGAGCCGCTATCGCCGGGACGGCGCCTGCAGCGTCTGCGCAATCTGATCGGCTGGCTGATGCTGCTGGTCGGCGCCTGCACCGGGGTCAGCGTGACGCTCAGCGTGTTTCGCTACGACGGCCAGCACCCGGTCAACGTGGTTCTGGTGCTCGCCATCCTGGTGCTGATGCCGTTGGCGCTGCTGCTGCTGAGCGTGCTGATGCTGCCGCTGGTGCCACGAATGACCGCGGCCGGGCGCCTGCTGGCCGCGATCCAAGATGCCATCGGCGTGCTCAGTCCCGGCCGCTATGCCTTGCTGATCTGGACCCGCGCCCAGGCGACGCTCGGTTCAATCACACCGGGTTCAATCACATCGGGTTCAATCACATCGAGGTCGGAGAACGTTGGGGGGGTGAAGAAGGTTGGCGATGGCGGGCCCACCGAGACGCGGCAGGCGGGCCCGGCGAGCGAGTCGTTGTTGCGCCGTCTGGGCTGGCATGCGGCCCGACACGGCGCTTTCACACGCTACGCGCGTTGGCAGATGTGGCTGTGGTCGCAGCAGGCGGCGCTCGGTTTTGCGCTCGGTAGCCTGTGCTGCGCGCTGGCACTGGTGGTGTTCACCGACCTGGCCTTCGGCTGGAGCACCACGCTGGACGTGTCGGTCAGCGGGCTGCAAGCGCTGGTGCAGTGGCTCGCGTTGCCGTGGCGCACGCTGTGGCCGCAGGCCGTGCCCGACGGCGCATTGATCGAAGCGTCTCGCTATTTTCGTCTCGGTGGCGCGGCGGCGGTCGAAGCACCGCCGACACCGCTGCTGTTGGCCGGCTGGTGGCCGTTCGTGTTCATGTGCATGCTGACCTACGCGCTGTTGCCGCGTCTGCTTGCCTGGCTGATCGGCCGTGCTCGCCTGAATCGCTGCATTGATGCGCTGTTGCTGGAGGACCCACGGGTGGTGGCCTTGTTGGACCGCATGCAACAGCCGCAGGTGACGCTGAGCGGCGCCGATGCGCCACTCGATGTGCCGCCCGATGCGCCGCTTCACCCAGCGGTCGGTGGCGTGCCCCGGGGTGCCGGTTTGAGGACCGAGCGTCGCCCCGCGGCGGCGCTCGCATCGACAGTGACCGGACCACGCGAGACGGCCTCGGGGCACGGCGGGCGGCGTGTCAGCCAGGTGCTGATCTGGAACGGGGCCTGTCCGCGGACGGCCGCGGTGGAGCTACTCGCCGGTCATCTGGGCTTGCATTGTGATGAGGTGCGGACGATTGGTGGCACACAGGGCTACGACGAGGACCTGCGTATCGTCGCCGCCGTGTGTGAATCGCGGCCCGCGACGGTGGTGGTTCTGACCAAGGCCTTCGAGCCACCCTTGCTCGAGCTCCTGGACCTGCTCGAGGCATTGCGTGAATGCATCGGGCCGGACGTCTCGGTGCGGGTGGTGCCGCTGGCGCGGCAGGGCGCCGTGCCGTCGACCGCCGACATCGGCACCTGGCGGCATGCGCTGGAGCGGCTCGCCGACCCCGCCACCTATCTGGAGACCATCTCGGCATGACTCCGAGCTTCGCGGTCGTCGGGCATCCCAACAAGGGCAAGAGCAGTATCGTCTCGACGCTGGCCGAGGACGAGCGGGTCGAGGTTTCCGAGCGCGCCGGAACCACCACCCGCGCGCATCGCTATCCGATGCAGGTGGACGGTCGGGTCCTCTACGAGCTGATCGACACCCCCGGCTTCCAACGGCCGCGTCGGGTGCTGGCCTGGCTGCAGGACAACGTGCGCGATACCCACGAGCGGCCGGATGCGGTCGCGCGCTTCGTCGCCAGCCATCAAGGCCAGCCCCGGTTCCACGACGAGTGCGAGCTGCTGCGACCGCTTGTGGAGGGCGCGGGCATCCTCTACGTGGTCGACGGCGCCAAGCCCTATGGTCCGGAGTACGAGGCGGAGATGGAGATCCTGCGCTGGACCGGGCAGCCGGGCATGGCGCTGATCAACCGCATCGGCGACGCCGACCACGCCGACGAGTGGCGCCGGGCCCTCGACCAGTACTTCAAGGTCGTGCGCGACTTCGACGCCCACTCCGCGAGCTACGAGGAGCGCGTCCGCCTGCTGCGGACGTTCCGCGAGCTCCGCGACGACTGGATCGAGCCCCTCGACCGGGCGATCCGCGCGCTGGAGGCGGAGCAGCACCGCCGCGCGGCCGAGGCGACCGACCTCGTGACCGACCTGGTGCTCGACGAGCTGACCTTCACCATCGAGGCGCGCCTCGAGGACGGCGCGGCGGGGCGCGCCGAGCGCGAGCGCCTGGAGGCCGCGTTCCACGACTGGCTGCGCGACCGCGAGCACAAGGCCCGGGCGCAGATCGAGGCCCTGTACCGCCACGGCGGCGAGTTCGCCGTCGCCGACGACCTGTCGCGCCCGGTGTTCGATCAGGACCTCTTCGCGGAGAAGACCTGGGACCTGTTCGGCCTGAAGCCGAAGCAGGTGCTCGCCCTGTACTCCCTGTCGGGGCTGGTCGCGGGCGGCGCCATCGACGCCAGCGTGGGCGGGGCGTCGATGCTGACCGGCGCGGCGTTCGGCGCGCTGCTCGGCGCGGGCGCGGGCTTCTACCACCTCAAGCAGCGGTTCGCGCGGGCGGCCAGCGTCGACTCCGCGCTGCGGCAGCTCCGGCGGGCGTTCTCCTCGGGGACCGCGTATCGCGTCGGGCCGCACGCACACCCGAACTTCCCGTTCGTCCTCATCGACCGCGCGCTCGCCCACCTGCGCAGCGTCCGGTCGCGCGCCCACGCGCGCCAGGACGACCGCCGGGTCGAGGCGGTGGCCG
>JAGRHX010000513.1 GCA_020444775.1 Gammaproteobacteria bacterium | reverse complement strand
CAGCAGGTTGCCCGGATCCACCGGCATGCCGAAATGCACGACCTCGCCACCGGCCCGCTCGATGGCCGCGGGCAGCACATCTCGACGATCGACAATCGCTGAGGCGCCGGCGATGAGCACCAGCTGCGCACCCTGCTGCAGCGCAATCTGTATCTGCTGTTCCAGGATCGCCGGCACGTGCTCGCAGCGTCCCTCGTGGATCAGCCGCATCTGCAGTCTGCCCAATCGCTCGGTCAGCACCCGGGTGGTCTTGTCCAGCATGGCCTCGCTGGTGCCCGGCAGCCGGGTCTGGACCAGCGCCACGTCCCGTGCCTCGAAGACACGCAGCCTCAGCACCGGTCCGTCGCTGCGCACCATATCCAGCGCACGTGCCACGGCCTGCCTGGGAGCCGCGAAGGGGATCACCTTGACGGTCGCCAGCAACTGTCGGGCACGCACCGTGCTGAACGCCGGCAGGGTCGCCAGGGTCAGCGCCTCGTCGATCCGGTTCAGCGCGTCGACCAGCGCGGTGTCGACCTCGAACAAGCCGGGCTGCTGGGCGAACAGGTTGCAGCGCCCTGTGAAGGGCGCGCTGCTGCGCAGGTGCTCACCACAAAGGGCCTCGCACAGGCTTCCCGCCGCCTCGTCCTCGGCCATGTCGTCGGCCTCCAGCCGGGCCACGGTGACCGCAGTCAGCCCGGCCGCACGCAGCAGATCGATGTCGCGCTCGGTCAGCCGATGACCCTTTTTCAGACGCTTGGAGCCGGCCTTCTGTCCGTGGGCGAGGATGCCACCCAATGCCTCGGCGATGCTGACCTCACCAAACTTCACCGCAGCGAGCCTCCGCGCAGCACCGAGGTCATCTGGGCGACGATGGCGACCGCAATCTCCTGCGGTGAGCGCGCGCCGATGTCCAGACCGACCGGACCATGGATACGCTCCAGGAGCGTGGCCTCGAAGCCCCGGTCGGCGAGGCGCTGCAGTCGCGAGGCATGGGTCTTGCGACTGCCCAGACAACCGATGTAGAAGGCCTCGGAACGCAACGCCACCTCGAGCGCGGGATCGTCGATCTTCGGATCGTGGGTCAAGGTCACCACCGCGCTGCGCGCGTCCAGCGACTGCGCCTGCAGGGACTCGTCCGGCCACTCGGTGTCCAGCCGCACGCCGGGAAAGCGCTCGCTGGTGGCAAAAGCCTGGCGTGGATCGATCACCAACGCATCGTAGCCGAGCATGCTCGACAGCCCCACCAGCGATTGGGTGATGTGCACCGCACCGATCACGAACAGCCGCAACGGCGGGTTGAACACCTGCAGGAACACCGCGCCGCGCTCGCTGTCGACGGTGCGCGAACGATCCTGGCGTAGCGCCTCCTCGACCTGCGTCAGGGTATCGGAGAATTCGTAGGCATCCACCGCGTCGCGCACGTACAGCGATTGCTCGCCGCTGGGGATGAGCGTCGCAAGCACCGCCGGCCGTTTGGCCCGCCGCGCCTCGATGAGTCGTTGCAGCAGTTCGGTCCGCATCCTGGTCTCACACCTTCTCGCTGTAGAACACGTCGCTGTAAACCTGCCGCTGCACAAACATCGCTGGCCGGCCGGTCTTGGAGCAGCCGGCGTCGGGAAGTTGCGCGCTGACAGGTCGGGTAGGTTGCCTCGGCACCCGCGCGGACCGGCGATGTCAGTCGCGCAGCGCTTCCACGAACACCTGCACACGACCACCGCAGGCCAGACCGACGTTCCAGGCCTCCTGGTCACTGACCCCGAACTCCATCAGCCGGGCCTCACCGCTGCGGATGACGTCCAGCGCCTCGCGAATCACTGCGCCTTCGATGCAGCCGCCGGACACCGAACCCAGGAACTCGCCCTGCTCGTCCACCAGCAGCTGGCTGCCGGCCGGCCGCGGTGAAGACCCCCAGGTGTTGACGACCGTGCACAGCGCCACGCCCTTACCGGCCCGGTGCCAGGACATGGCGGTATCGAGCAGATCATCGTGCTCGATACCGGATGTGGCAGCATTCTGACTTGGTTGTTCCGACATCTACTGACCTCTGCTACGGTGCTGCAATGGATGCTGGAGAGCGCGGCGCGCGACTTGCGCAATGCGCCAGGGCACGTCATTGCGGATCTTAACAGGCCACCTGAGCACGAGTCGGCGGGGCTGCCGCGGACAAGGCCTGACACAGCGCCTCCAGCGACTCCAGATTGTGCACCGGTCGCAGCTCGTCCACATGCGGCAACAGCGCGCGTATGCCGGCGGCCCGCGGCTCGAACCCGGCGTAGCGTAGCAGAGGATTCAGCCAGATGAGCCGTTTGCAGGACTTCTGCAGGCGCTCGGCCTCACGTTCCAGGCCGACACCGGCCTCGCGGTCCAGGCCATCGGTTATCAACAACACCACCGCGCCCTGCGCGAGCACGCGCCGCGACCAGAAACGGTTGAAGTCGTGCAGACACACGCCCATGCGGGTGCCGCCGCTCCAATCGTTGACCTCCGCGCTGACCTTCTCCAGCGCCATATCGACGTCACGCTCGCGCAACCGGCGACTGATATTGGTCAACCGGGTGCCGAACACGAAGCTGTGGACCCGCTGCCGTTCGCTGGTCAGGGCGTGCGCGAAGTGCAACAGCATGCGCGAATAGCGGCTCATGGAGCCGGAGA
>JAGRHX010000512.1 GCA_020444775.1 Gammaproteobacteria bacterium | reverse complement strand
TCGACGTGCCTGTAGGGAGCGCGGCAGGCATCGCGCGGTTCTACTCGAGGGTGATGGGTGCTCCCGGGGAGGTCGAGAACGATGCTGGCAGCGCGGTCGCGAGCATCACCGTCGGCGACGGTCAGCGGTTGCGTTTCCGAGAGAGGACCAATCCCATACCCGAGTACGACGGTCACCACGTCGCCATCTACATCTCGGATTTCGGCGGGCCCTACGAGCGACTGCTCGAGCATGGCCTGGTATCGCGTGAGAACGGCACCCACGAATACCGCTTCCAGGACATCGTCGATCCGGACACCGGTGACATGCTTTTCAGGATCGAGCACGAGGTGCGCAGCCTGACCCACCCCATCTACGCGCGGCCGTTGGTGAACCGCAATCCGGCGCAACAGCAACGAACCTACGTACGGGGACGCGACGCCTACGCCGCCTGAGACCAGCGCTGGTTCCGCCTTCGCCGCGGGCATGTGAGCGGTTCGGCGCGGGCTGCCGCGTCCGGTGGATCCGGGCGCGGCGCTCGATCGGCGCTGGCAGGCTCAGGAAGCCACGGGTCGCGCGACTACGTCGAACACCACCTGCACACCGCGAAGGCTGTCGACACCGGACCGATGACCATGCGCGCGCAGTCGTTCCAACGCCGAGCGGATCGCATACGGGTGCGGGCCCGAGATGGCTTCAATCAGTCGGTGCAGCGGCTCGATACCTTCGCCCGCACAGGCGGCGTGCAGATGGGCCTGACTGATGAGCCCGGTGTGGCGCGACGCCAATCGCCGCACCAACCCGGCCAGACGCGTCGCGCAAGTGTCCAGACCGAGCATCCACAAGCTGACCAGGGCGCCGACCAGCACATCGTCACCGCTCGGTGTCAACCCGGGACCACAGCCCAACAGCACGCCGATCTCCTCGGGCGGATCGAGTCGACTGCAGTCGACAGCCCGACACAACCAGCCGCGAAGCGCGAGGATCCCGCGCCGCAGACGCCGCTCGAAACGCGCATCCGCGCCGCTCATCGCTTCCACGTCCGACGCCACGGCTCGCGCGGACGGCTGGTCCAGCAGATGAACCAGCACCGCGTAGCCGTCTTGCAGACTCCGGATGTGGGGCAGTGTCACCGATGGCGGTCGCCATCTACATGGCGGACCGCCCGGAGGCGAACCCGCCAGCGGCTGAGCATGTGCCGGTCCGATACGCAGGCCATCCGAGTCCAGCATCCACTCGGCGCCGATCCGCATGCTCAACGGCCAGCGCACCACGTCGATGGTCGTCGATGGGACACCAGCGACCACGACCGGATCCAGCCGCACGTTGAGCGGCCCCGCGGGCAGCTCCGGCAAGGTAAGACAACAAAGTCCGTGGGCGCCACGTAGATAGACACAACGCTCGAAGACCGCCAGCACCGTCCCCGAGCCCTCTTCGAGCACCCGCCAGCCATGGCGACCGCCGGGTCCGAGGATGAAGCTCGGCCGTCGATCGAGGCTCAACAGGCCAGCTCACCCACCAACAGACCGGCCAGACGTGCCGCTTCGGCGTTGCAAGGGGCAACGACGACGCCGGCCGATTCCAGCAGTGCCTGCTGTCGCGCGCGGCCTTGTGGATCGGCGTCGGTACCGCACACCGAGCCGACGACGATCGGTACAGGCATGCCCGCGGCGCGCGCCGCGCTCAGCGCCGAGACCACCGCGCTCGCCGGGTCGCCATGCGCCCCCAGACCGAGCACCAGATCGATAAGGACCACCGCAACCGTCGGTTCCGACAACGCGGCCTGCAGGTGCGGAACCCGCGTCGCGGGCTCGATCATCGGGTGCGGACGGCCGACGGTGAAGCGGTCGTCGCCCAGATCGACAAGGCAATGGCCGCGTTGCACCGCCACCGGCACGCTGCGGTCCTGCTCGAGTCCGGACAGCTCGAGGCCCATCCCTTCGAGCACCAGCCGCGCCTCGGTGCACAAGGTGCCACCGGTGAACAGACCACACAGCCGCTGGCGCGCCATGCCACCCGGCAAGCCTCGCAGCTCGCTCGCCAGCTCTCGGGCGAGGCGCTGCCGGCCGTCCGCGGACCAGGCGGGATCGGCACACAGCGCGCCGTTGCCCGTTGCCAGCATCGCGGCACGTTCGAGCGTAGCCACGACTCGGACCCGACCGGCCAGCAGCGCCGGCGGCGCCCCCGCTCCCGGCGCGTCCCGCTGTGCATCGTCATGCTCGTCCAGCTGCAGCGGCAGGTCACTATGGGCGGCCACATCGAAGCCCAGCACACAGGCGATGACCGGCTTGGAACAACCGGCCAGACGCGTGAAGACGTGACGCGCGGCACGCTCGCCGGGCGGCTTGGAGATCAGCACGATGACGTCGATGGCCGGATCCGCCTCGAGCAGATCGATGGCGGCCAGTGTCGACAACGCACCAACCGTGTCACTGAGGTCACGTCCACCGACGCCGATACCATGGTGGATGCCTCCGCCCAGTCGGCTGACGAGCACCGAGAATTCCTGCAAGCCTGTACCCGAGGCGGCAATCACCCCGATGGCACCGTCAGGCACGATGTTGCAGAAGGCCAGGGGCACGCCCGCGATGATCGCGGTACCACAGTCCGGCCCCATCACCAGCAGTCCTTGCTCATGGCCCTGCTGCTTCAGCGCGCGTTCGGCCTCCAGCGACACGTTGTCACTGAAGATCATCACGTTGCACCCGGCATTCAAGGCAGCCCTGGCCTCCTCGGCCGCATACTCGCCCGGCGTCGACACCAGCAGCAGATTGGTCTGCGGCTGGCGCGCCAGCGCCTCGGCCAGGTCAGTGGCCAGCGTCTCGGCACTGTCATCTCGCCGCACACGATCGCCATCCAGCGCAGCCTCCGCTTCGGCCAGGGCCAGCTCGACGCGCTGCGTATCGTCACCACCGATTGCGATCAGCAGATCGTTGGCACCACAGGACTGGCTCGATGGCAACAGCAGCCCGGCCTCGTGCACGATCGACTTGTTGGCCGGGGTGCCGATCATCAGCACCGCCTCGGCCACACCGGGCAGGGACGAGATCTGCGCGGAGATACGCATCAACGCGACCGAGTCCAGATAGAAACCGGGACGCACGGCGTTGACCACCGCTGCAAATGGTCCATTCGGTCCGCATTTCGATCCGCATTGTGAACCGCGTTCGGAGACCTCACAGGTCGCTCGACTCATGCCAATGATGCTCCCCAGTGATGCCCGCAAGCACGACTCCAATGATGGACAAGGGTCGGGATACCCACGCCTCACGCCACCCCGATCCGCTCCGCGAGCGCCATCAGGGCCTGTTCGAAGCACCCGATGGGCGCATTGACCACCCCCGCGCCGACCTGGCCTATGCCTGGCTCGCGGTGGGCGATGCCGGTGTTTATGGTAGGCGGAACGCCACTGCGCACCACGCTGCGTGCGTCTATACCGGTCGGTACGCCGGCAAAGTCCAGCGCAGGAATGGTCCACTCCGGATTGCGGGCCAGCGTGATCCCGTACATCCGCCGGGTGAAGTCGGTCGCGGCGCTGGCGTTGCCGGCGCCGACGAAACCTGCGACAGCCGGTGCGGCGGCCATCGCGAAGCCGCCCAGGCCGATGGTCTCGACGATCGTCGAATCACCCATGTCCGGATTGGCATCCTCGGCGCCGAAGCCGGGGAAATACAGTCCCCTGGGCATCTCCACCGGCGCCACGAACCAGCGGTCGCCGGTACCGCTCAGACGCACGCCGAAATCCGTGCCGTTGCGACACATGGCCGTAACCACCGAGCTGTGCTCGATGTCCCGCACCGGGTCCATGATGGCCTTGCCCATGACCATGGCCAGATTCAGGAAGAACTGATCGTTGCCGGCGATGAAGGCCAGCGCCTCGCTCACCGCGCTCGAGGTCAGGCCCAGACGCTCGCCGGCACGGACCAGGGCCGGGGCCAGGGCGCGCAGCGTCAGACTGGTGCAGGCGACGTTGCGCTGATGCATCTCGTCTCCCATCGACAAGCCACGCGCGACCAGATTCTTCAGCGGCAGCCCATCCGCCTCACGCAGGCCGGCGGCGAGCAAGGGCGCCAGCGCCGCCGCCAGCCAACGCAATCGGCTCAGCACGGAGGCGTCATTGCCGCCGAACCGCATCACCTTGCCCAGACCTTCGTTGATGGTGCAATAAGCCTTGTTGCCGAAGCGTCGGTTCTCAACCACCAGCACCGGCATGTGGGCCGTGGTCATGCCGGTCATCGGACCGACCGCATCGAAATGATGATTCGGCGCGAACGCCACCTCGCCCCGCTCGACCAGCGCGAGGGCGGAGTCGAGGTCATCGGCCCAGCCTTCGAAGACCACCGCCCCGGCGATCGCGCCACGCATCGGTCCACACATGCGTGACCATTCGATCGGCGGACCGGCGTGCAGGATCAGTCGTTGCTGGAGCGCCGGAATGACCTCGACGGCGGCACGCACATCGACCAGCACCGGGTCGGCATCCAGCATGCGCCGCACGGCGATCTCGTTGGCTGTCTCGATGCGTTGCCGTGCCGAGGGAGCGTCCAGCATCTCGAGGGCCGCGCGCAGCTCGCCAGGCAGCTCACGTGGTGGTTTCCAATCGACACCGATCGCCGGATGACCCCGCTCGCGCAGCTGGTCGACGAACATCCGCAGCCCCACCCCGACCACCACCGGCCCCGTGCGCAGCATATCGGCCGCCGTCATAGCTCGTTCCCCTGGAAGAATTCCACCATCAGCGCCGCCACCTGCCCATACATGTCGGCGCCATCAACCGTCGGGCAGCCCAACGCGCGAGCCCGCTCCAGCAGCGGCGTGCGCAGCGGATCGGTGATGACATCGCCGACGATGGTCCGTGCATCAAGGCTCTCGGTGCGCACCGGCAGCGGGTCTTCCGGACGCATGCCACACGGTGAGGCGTTGATCACGATGTCGAAACCGCCAGCGTCATCACTGCCTGCGCGAGACGTGGAGGCACCGATGGTACCGAGTCGTTCCAACAGACGGTCCCGACGCCCGATGTCCGGATCATGCACGGCGAGTTCCCCGACACTGGCCTGCAGCAGGGCGTGCGCGATACAGGTACCGGCGCCACCCGCCCCGGTGATCAAGACCCGTAGGCCTTGCAGATCCTGCCCCAGGGCGCGCAACGCCGCGACATAACCCAGCCCGTCCAGAGCGTCACCAAGCCAGCCGCCATCGGGCAGACGACGCATGACGTTGACCGTCTCCAAGAAGCGCGCACGTGCGCTGAGCTGCGTGCAAGCCTCCGCCGCCGCGAACTTGTGCGGAACCGTGACCAGCACGCCATCCAGGTTGCGCATCTGTCGCAGCGCGTCGAGATACGACCCCAGGTCGGCTGGCGCGACCCAGGCCGGCACGCACACGGCGTTCATGCCGCAGGCCTCGAAGGCCCGTGTCATCCCGGCCGGTGAGCGAACCTGGGCGATGGGATCGCCGACGATGATATAGACGCGTGTCGCACCACTCAGATTGTCCAGCATGTGCTACCTCGGCATGACGAGCACGATTCAAACCCGCGACAGACGCGGTCCCAGCGTTCGCAGGCCCGTCGGGCAGCGCGACTGGAGGTCGCAGGACCCGCAGCGCGGCCGTGGCCGGCAGATCTGCCGACCGTGGACCACCAGCAGGGCGTGAAACTCACCGAGCAACTCGACATCTGCGGAAAGCTGCGGCTGCACCACCTGCTGCAGGTGCTCGTAGCCGACCTGCGCCTCGCACAGACCCAGGCGATGCAGGATCCGTCTCGCGTAGGCGTCGGCGATGAACACCGGCCGCCCGAGCGCGTACAGCAGGATGTCATCAGCAGTCTCGTGTCCGACGCCATGCACGGCGAGCAGCGCTCTGCGCAGGCTCGTGGTGTCCTCACTCGCCAGACCGTCCACCTGTCCGCCCGCGGCCAACAACCAGGCACACAGCGCGCGCAAACGACGCGCCTTGACCCGATAGGTTCCGGCCGGTCGAATCAGGCCCTCCAGCGTCGTCAGCTCGGCGGCCAGGATCCGCTCGGGCACGATCAACGCCGCCGCCTTCAGCGCCTCGATGGCTTGGGCGGCGCCACGCCACGCGGTGTTCTGCACCAATACCGCGCCGACCATGATCTCGAACGGTGTCTCCGCCGGCCACCAGTGCTGCGCGCCGTGCTGCGCTAGCAACACCTCGAACACCTCCGCGGCAGCCGAGCCAGTTGACATCTCAGCGCTCCCCAGTGGCTTGCAGGTCCCAGTGGCTTGCGCGTCGATGCGTCGCGGTTCGCTCCCGCTGACAGGCACGCAGCGTCGACCCCGTCGAACGCTCGTCATTTGCGCCGCGCCGGCGGCTTGTTCGTGCCGCGACGCCTGCCCGGCGTGGCCGCCGCCCCACCCCGGGCACCGCTCGTGCTGCGCGGCTTGCGACCTCGGCCCGCGACGGCACGCCCGGCGCCTCGCTCTGCCGACCCATCCGGGTCCCGGGCATTACGCGCCCGTCGTTCCTTGCCGGCCGCGGGAGCACGGCTTGCTGCGCCGGTGGTGCGTGACCGCGTGCCACGCTCACCCCGCTCACTGCGCTCTTCCCCCAATCCATGGGTGCGCGCCGCACGTCCGCCGCCCGACCCCGCTAGGGCACCCGCGTCTGCCGCGTTGCGTACCCGTCGCCTGGTCGCGGCCGCGGGCGTACGCCGCGCGGCGCCGGCGGTGCGTGACCGCGTGCCACGATCGCCTCGATCGACATGGCTACGCACCCCGCGTCCACCACCCGCGCCCTCCAGCGCGCCCGCGTCTGCCGCATTGCGTGATCGCGGCTCGGCGTCGGCCACGGGCGCGCGCCGCGCAGTGCCGGCAGTGCGTGACCGCGTGCCCCGCTCGGCCTCAGCGCGCACGCCGCCGCTTCGCGGGCCGCCCCTTCGCGCACCCCCGTCTCGGGCGCCGACCGCTCCTGTCCCGCCGGAACGGCGTCTGACACCGGCGCCTGGGGCTCGGCTGGTCGGCGCTGGCTGCATGCCAACGCTGGCAAGCAGCTGCTGCAAGGCTTCTTCCGAGATCTCCTCCCAGCGACCTGGCCGAACCCGCCGATCCAGGTTCACGGTCGCGAAGCGGATCCTGCTCAGACGGCTGACCTGCACGCCCACGGCCTCCCAGAGCCGACGCACCTCACGGTTACGGCCCTCCGCCAGACTCACCTCGTACCAATGATTGCGGCCCTCGCCACCGACCTCTTCGATGCTCGCGAAGCGTGCCGGCCCGTCCTCCAGGGTCACGCCCTCGAGCAGCTGCCGCAGACTCTGCGGGTCGACGCTGCCAAAGACCCGCACCGCGTAGCGCCGCTCGACGCCGTGTGAGGGATGCATCAGGCGGTTGGCAAGCTCACCGGAATTGGTGAACAGCAGCAGTCCGCTGGTGTTGACATCGAGACGGCCAATACCGATCCAGCGTCCGCGTCGTATACCGGGCAGCTTCTCGAACACGGTTGGACGGCCGTCGGGATCGTAGCGGGTACACACCTCGCCGATGGGCTTGTGATAGGCAAGAACACGCACGCGCGTCGCGCCAGACGCGTTCAGATCGATGGTCCGACCGTCGACCCGGACCACGTCGTGGCCACGCGCGCGATCGCCCAGCGCGGCACGCTGGCCGTTGACCGACACCCTCCCTGCGGCGATCAGATTCTCCAGTTCCCGACGTGAGCCCAGACCGGCCGCGGCCAGCAACTTCTGCAGCTTCTGCGCCGGCGCGTGATCGACCCGCGCGGGACCTCGCCGCGGCGTCGAGGCGGGCTTGCGTGCGGCTTCGGTGTCACGCGGTCGCAGACGCCGGCGTGGCCCTGGGGTCGAGCCGCCAGGCGCCCCGCGCCCTGGCCTCGAACGCGCGGGTCGCGCATCACCCGGTCCGGAATCAACCGGCCCGGAACCACTCGAAGATGGGCGTTTGGGTGCCATTAGCGTTCACGCTCGGCGACATCGGTCGCGTCCGGATCATCATTGTGCGGCGGCTCGTTCGCGACGCGTGCGTCGTGCGTTCCGAGCACGTCCCTCGCGTCCGCCGAAGAATCCGGCGTCGACACCTCGTCAGCGTCCCGCTCCGGCGAGTCCCGAACGGTGGCCGCGAGGTCTACCCGGTCTTCGCCGGGCATGGCCGCGGACACTTCGGCCCGGGCCATCGAGTCGTCGGCCGAGGTCTGCTCGGCGGCCGACACCTCGGTCGCCGTCTCCTCGGGTGGCGTCTTCTCGGCCGCGATCTCCTCGGATGGCGTCTCCTCGCCCACGGTCGCCTCGGAAACCGTCTCCTCGGGTTCCGACGCATCTGCAGCCGACACATCGGACGCCGGCGACTCGGCCGCGATGTCCTCGGTCGAGATCTCGCCGCTTGAAGTCTCGACCTCGGCCGCTACGAGCGGCGCGAAGAGGTCGCCGGAAGGCAGATCCGGGTCCCGCAATTCCGCGAGCGGCGGTAGTTGCTCCAGGCTCTTCAGCCCGAAGTAGTCCAGGAAGGTCGCGGTGGTGCCGTACAGCGCCGGACGCCCGGGCACTTCCCGATGACCGAGCACCCGCACCCACTCACGCTCCAGCAGGGTTCGGATCACGTTGGTGCTGACCGCCACGCCACGGATGTCCTCGATCTCCCCGCGAGTGATCGGCTGCCTGTAGGCAATCAACGCCAGGGTCTCGAGCAGTGCCCGCGAGTAGCGCGGCGGCCGTTCGCTGAACAGCGCGGCTATCTGCTGTGAATAGCTGGACCGGACCTGCAGCCTGAAGCCGCTGGCGACTTCGACCAGCTCGATACCACGCCCCTCCAGGGACTCGGCCAGTCGTACCAGCGCGGCACGCAGCTCGCTGCGCTCCGGCGTGACGTTCTCGGCCAGGAACGGCTTCATCAGCTCGTCCAGCTTCAGTGCGCGGCCGGCGGCCAGCAGCGACGCCTCGAGCACGTTCTCGATATGCCGCTCGCTCATGCGCCGGCCGCCTTGATGTGGATGGGCGCATAAGGCTGCGCCTGCACCAACTCGATCAGTGAATCCTTCATCAGCTCCAGGATCGCCAGCAGGGTGACGACGACGCCGAGCCGACCTTCGGCGACGTCGAACAAGGCGGTGAATTCGATATAGCGGTCGGTCCGGACCCGCTCGATGACCCGGGCCATCCGATCACGGACCGAGAGCGGCTCCAGATGGACATGGTGATGGGCGAACATCTCGGCACGGGCCATGACATCACGCATCGCGTTGAGCAGCTCCTCCAGACGAACCGTCGGCTGCGGACGCTCGATCACCAGGTGTGGGGTCGTCGCCTGCGCCTCGAACATGTCCCGTCCCAGCTGCGGCATGGCTTCAAGACGCTCGGCCGCCTGTTTGAATCGTTCGTACTCGAGCAGCCTCCTGACCAGCTCGGCGCGCGGATCCTCCTCGTCCTCGTCCTCGCTCTGCGGACGCGGCAGTAGCATGCGCGACTTGATCTCGGCCAGCAGCGCCGCCATCACCAGGTACTCGGCAGCGAGTTCGAGCTTGAGTTCCTGCATCATGTCGATGTAGGCCATGTACTGCTCGGTGATGCGCGCGATGGGGATGTCGAGGATGTCGAGATTCTGCCGCTTGATCAGGTAGAGCAGCAGGTCGAGCGG
>JAGRHX010000511.1 GCA_020444775.1 Gammaproteobacteria bacterium | reverse complement strand
GCGACAAGAATCAGCGACAAGAATCCTCAACAAGAATCCTCAACGAGAATCCTCAACAAGGATCGCGCGAAAGAACGATGACCACCGAAGCGACCATGATCGAAGTGGACGGCCGGGCATTACCGACCGATCCGGAGGGCTACCTCGAGAATCTGTCCGACTGGGACCGCGAAGTGGCGGTCGAGATGGCTCGGCAGGACGACATCGAGCTGACCGAGTCGCACTGGGAGGTCATCGAGTTCCTGCGCGAATACTACGACCAGTACCAGATTGCGCCGGCGATTCGCATCCTGACCAAGGCGATGGCCCGCAAGCTCGGACGCGAGAAGGGCAACACGCGCTACCTGTACAAGTTGTTTCCACAAGGACCGGCCAAGCAGGCCTGTCGCTATGCCGGTCTTCCCAAGCCCACGGGCTGCGTCTGACGCGGGCCGCGCATCGGTCGGCCGTCGGCAGCCGGGTAGTCGTCATCAAGCACCGCCCGATCATGGACCGTCCGGTCAAGCATCATCATGCTGATCGTATTGCAGGCAATCCTTTATCTGGCCGTCCTGTGTTGCGTGCTCGGCTCGGCAGGACGTCTGCTCGTGTACCTGCGCAGTGCCGACCGGTTACGCATGCCGGTGACACCGGCACCGACCACGCGCCTTGCGGTGCTGGGGCGGCTGCTCGCGGAGACCTTCTTGTTCACCAGCTTGTTCAGGGCCGATCGGTTGGCCTGGGTGCTGGGTTGGACGTTCCATGTGACGCTTCTCTGGGTGCTTATCGAGCACCTGGCGTTCGTGTTCGGCTGGTGGCCGGTTCCGGTCCGTTGGCTGGTGAGCCTGGGGACGCCACTGCCGTGGCTGTTGCTGGGGGCGCTGCTCGGTCTGTGGTTGCGACGCTTGCTCGTCGAGCGCGTGCGTCACGTCAGCACTGCCACCAATCACCTGCAGCTGGCGGTGCTTGCCGCGCTGGTGGTGAGCGGCATGCTCGTGCGCGACTGGGGTCTCGCCCATCGTTGGCCGGCTCGTCAGTTCCTGCAGACCCTGACCGAGCTGCGCTGGTTCGATGTGTCGTCTCGACCGAGCTCGGCCGAGGTGCGCGGCTACACGGTGTTCGTCCTGCATCTGTTGTTTGCCGCGTTGCTGATTGCCATCTACCCGTTCAGCAAGCTGTTCCACGGCATCGCGCTTTGGATGATGCCGACCCGCAATCAACGTGATGCGCCCTGAGCACGTCTGTCCAGGTCGGGTGCGGCGAGCCGCCACCTGGCTACGACCGTGGTTTGAACGCCGCAAAGGAGCATGATGTCACGACCACCCGCAGAGCATGAGCACGCATCGCGCGTCACGGTGGACGTTCCCGTGCGTCCCGTCCGTTTGCGAGTCGGCGCCTCGGCCCACGTGCGGCCGCACCTTGCCGATGCGAAGAGCAGGGCGCGGCTGGGCCAGCCGCCGGCCCTACCCGAGGACTGGCAGTCGCGCGCGCTGGGTCGGATGGCGGATTTGTTGCGGGAGAACCGAGGTCTGCGGGTGGCGATGGATGCCTGCATGCACTGCGGCGCCTGCACCGATAAGTGCCATTATTTCCTCGGCACCGGAGACCCGAACAACATGCCGGTCGCGCGCCAGGAGCTGATGCGCAAGGTCTACCGGCGGCACTTCACCTTGAGCGGTCGCTTGTTTCCGCGGTTGGTCGGTGCCGAGCCCTTGAGCGAGTCGGTGCTGGAAGAGTGGCAGACCTATTTCAATCAATGCTCGCAGTGCCGGCGCTGCGCGCACTTCTGTCCGGTCGGGATCGATACCGCGGAATTCTCGATGGCCGCTCGCGATATCCTGGCCAGCATCGGGCTGGGGCAACGCTACACGGCGCAGGTGCTGGTCAAGGCGCTCGATACCGGCAACAACCTGGGTATGCCTGGGCCCGCGCTGGCCGACACCCTGGCAGGCCTGGAGGAGGATCTGGAAGAGGACAGCGGTGTGCCGGTGCGTCTGCCCCTGGATCAGGCGGGCAGCGAGATCCTGCTGGTCACGCCGTCGGCGGACTTCTTTGCCGAGCCCCAGGTCGACGGCTTGATGGGCTATGCCAAGGTGCTACACCAAGCAGGCCTCGAATGGACCCTCAGCAGCGTCGCCAGCGAGGCTGCCAACTTCGCCTTGTTCGATGGCAACCGCGCCCAGATGGGCGAGCTGCTCGGCACGATTCGCGACCAGGCTCGTGAGCTCGGGGTGAGACGGATCGTGTTCGGCGAGTGCGGTCATGCCTGGCGGGTGGCCCACAACTATCTGCAGAGTCTCGGCGGTCCACTGGACTTCCTGCCACCCGAGCATCGCCGCGCGGTGCATATCGCCGAGCTCACCGACGACCTCCTGCGGGCCGGTGCGCTGAGGTTGGATCCGTCGCAAAACGATGAACGCCGACTGACGTTTCATGATTCCTGCAACATTGCGCGTGCGTCGATGATAGGACGCAGGCCCGGGGAGCAGTTCGATATCCCGCGAAGGTTGCTGTCAGCGAGCTGCAATCATGTGTTCGAGATGCGTGCCGACAGCACCCGCGCGCGGACTTTCTGTTGTGGCGGCGGTGGTGGTCTGCTGACCGGCGAGCTCGCCGAGATCCGGGTCAAGGGGGCCGCGCCCCGGATGAGTGCCTTCGCGGAGGTCGTGGAGAGACACGGCGTGACTCATCTGGTGGCCATGTGTGCGATCTGCAAGAGCCAGTTCACCCAGATACTCCCCGAATTCGGCTACGAGTTCGATCGGATCCTGTCGTTGCATCAGGTGGTCGGGGATGCATTGGTGTTGCGCTGAACGCGTGCCCCAGGCCGGTGGCTTGGATCGAGGTGGGACGTCGGGTGGTTGAAGACAAGCGACAAATTGTCGTTTATGCTTTTCCCGGTAAACGGCGGCTGTACGCTTCACGCAGCCCGATGCCCCGGGTCGACATCCCGGGTTGACATACGGGGTCGATGTCCCGAACACCAGATCAATCTCTCGCACAGTTCGAGAGGTCTGTCGTTCCCGGGCGGTTCGCCGCGACGCCGATAGCGCATTGCACAGACGATCCGAGCGAGACCTCGTCACAGTCTCCGGAATCATTGCGCCCGCTCGGATCTCGAGTTCGAGCCCATTTCCAGGTCGCAATCGTCGGGCGCCGAAGTGCATCTGGCATTTCTCGGCGCCAACGCGCAGTCAAGACCGGGTCGTGTCCGAGATTCACGCCCGGCAAGCGGGTGTCTGGCGAACGGCCCGGTCGCCGAATCGTGAGGCCGCGGACGCTGTGAGCGAGCGCCGACAAGCGAGTGCCGGGTGTCGGCCGCCTGTGAGCGTCCACGGTGAGCGGCCACGGTGAACGGCCATGATTGGTCGATCTCTCGGTCTGGCCATGTGCTGCAGAAGGAGTGCGAGGCCCGACCCTTTGAATCCGGGATTTCGAGCTCCGGGATATCGAGGTCGTTATCCCGAAAGCGCTTCGAGATCACCTGCTCGACCGCAGCTGTGCCCGAGTACGTCCGGGCATGCCGATATGAAGCTGGCGTACCAAGGCCACCGAGACGTGGCGGGGGCCGGGGATTGCACGGCAATGGTGGCGACTCGAGCGACCGATTCAGACGTCGTGTATCGACGGCCGGTCCAGGCGTCAAGCATCCCCGCGGCAATGCCGCGGCAGGTCCGTCGGCCCGGTCGCAGCAGAATGGCGTCGCGCCATCGCCCGGCTGGAGCCAGCCGAAGCGATGCCGACGCAGCGGCGTCAAAATTGCGCCGTGGGTGCCGAAACCGATCGACGAGATGCGGTGCCAACCCGGCGCTCGACGATTGCGCCCGGTTCGAGACGCCCGGTTCGAGACGCCCGGTTCGAGACGCCCGGTTCGAGACGCCCGGTTCGAGACGGCCGGTTCGAGACGCCCGGTTCGAGA
>JAGRHX010000510.1:2936-5175 GCA_020444775.1 Gammaproteobacteria bacterium | reverse complement strand
GCCGGACTCAGTGACGTCCAGGCGCGCGCGGTGCTGGCCAGCGTGCTGCACGAGCAGGCGCGGGCGCGTGAGCCCACGGTGGATGCGGCGCACGGCGGTTTGGGTGTCGCGCTGGTCGCGGTGCGCAAGGCCATCGATGAACGCGTCATGCGTGCCCGCCAGCATCTGCTGACCCTGACCACCGGGTTCGACGCCCTGCCGTCGGCGCTGAGTCAGGCGGTGCGTAATCTGGGTGGTGCTGGCGGGGTGCTGCCGGCGCTGGCCGATCTGGGCTGGATCCTCGCCAGTGCCGGGTTGCTCTGGTGGCTGGCCACGGCCTGGACACGGCGGGTGAACGCGCGGCTCGCCGCCGCGCAGACGCTGCTCGCCGCGCCGCTACGGGTGGTCCTGCACCTGCTCGTGGATCTGATCCCGGTGCTCGCCTTCTCGGTGCTGGCCATCGTGCTTGCCGCGTTCGTGCTGGCCGACGATGCGCAACGGCGTGAGTTCGTGATCGCCTACGTGACCGGCATCGCGCTGGTCCTGCTGGTCGGCGTGTTGTCTCGCGCGCTGTTCGCGCCGGCGACGCTGCGTCCACGCCCCTTGCCATTGCCCGACCACACGGCTCGCTATGCGCACTCGGCATTGCTGTTGCTGGCCTGGCTCAGCCTGCTGCTGTGGATGACCGCCGGGCTGGTGATCCTGACCGGCGTGCCGATGCCCGTGCACCTTGCGCTGGTGGTCATGGTCGGCGCGCTGCTGACCGCGGTTGCCGTGTGGCTGGTGCTGGCCGCGCCCCGGCAGATGCTGCCTGGCGCGGCCGTCGGCGTCACCGGGCGTGCTGTGCCGGCCGAATTCGGGGCCGGGTTCAGGGCCGAGTACGGGGTCGATTCGGACGGCCGGGTCGGCAATCCGAGCTGGGGCTCGTCCTGGTGGTTTCGAGTCGTAGCGGTCTACGTGGTGCTGGTCTATCTGTTGTGGGCCTGGAACATGCTATCGCGACATTCGACCGCGGTCTGGTCCGCGTTGGCCAGCATCGTGCTGGTGATGTTGTTGCCGGCGATGGACCGGGTCATCGCCCGGCTGGTGGCGGCCCTGTTCGCGAGCGCACCGCTGGAAGGTCCCACCGGGCCGGAGATCCGGAATGCCGAGCAGATGAGCCCGGACGGGCTGGCGCCGGCCATGCAGATGCAGACAATCAGCCGCGAGCAGCTGGACGAGGATGCCGCGCAGGCGCAACGCGCGGCGCAGATGCACTTACTGCAGAGCCTGGCGCGTGGGCTGCTGATCGCGGGGGCGGTGCTGGTGCTGCTCGAGGTGTGGGGACTGAGCCCGTTCATGGTGCTCGGCGCGGGCGCGCGAGACGCCGCGCTCGAGGCCTTGTTCAAGGCCGCGGTCAGCATCGCCATCGGCGTGGTCGTGTGGCAGGCGGCCCGCGCCGCGATCGATCCGCGCATGCCCGGGCCACGCTCGGTGCTGGCCGGTGACGAGGAGCACAACGCACCCAGCAGCCGTACCGAGACCCTGATGCCGCTATTGCGCAAGACCGTGCTCGTGGTGGTGGTGCTGTTCACCAGCTTGATGACCATAGCCGCGCTCGGCGTCGAGATCGGGCCGCTGCTGGCCGGTGCCGGGGTGGTCGGTCTGGCCATCGGTTTCGGCGCGCAGGCGCTGGTCAGGGATATCGTCTCCGGGATCTTCTTCCTCATCGACGACGCCTTCCGGGTCGGCGAGTACATCGAGTTCGGCGATCTGCGTGGCGAGGTGGAAGCGATCAGCCTGCGCTCACTGAAGCTGCGTCATCACCGCGGTGCCTTGCACACCGTACCATTTGGCGAGTTGCGCGCGGTGACCAACTACAACCGGGACTGGGTCATCTACAAGATGGAGTTCCGGTTGCCCGCGGAGACCGACGTCGAGAAGGTTCGCAAGCTGATCAAGAAGCTGGGACAGCAGCTGCTCGAGCATCCCGAGCATGGCGACAAGTTCCTGCAGCCGTTGAAGTCCCAGGGCATCCATCGGGTCGAGGAGAACGCCATCATCTTGCGCACCAAGTTCATGTGCAAACCGCGCGAGCAGTTCATGATCAGACGCGAGGCCTACCGGCAGATCCAGCAGGTCTTCAAGGAGAACGGTATCGAGCTGGCGCCACGTACCGTGACGGTTCGCGGCGGCGACGAGAGCGGCGGCGCGGCGGCGCTGCAGGCGGCTGAGGGTGAGCCCGGGGCTGGCAGGAGCCTTGCCCAGTGACGTCGGGCCC
>JAGRHX010000510.1:0-2929 GCA_020444775.1 Gammaproteobacteria bacterium | reverse complement strand
GTCGGGCCCAGTGACGACGGCGACGGTTGCCCGGGCTTCAGCCGTCCGCCGGGCCCAGCTCTGCCAGCCGATCCCAATCGAAGACCACGCCATGTCCGGGCGCCGAGGGGGCCTGGGCGATGCCGTCGCGGATCTGCAGCGGGGCCTGCATGTAGGCCTCCAGACCGAAACCGTGCACCTCGAGATAGGATGCGTTGGGCGCGGCGGCGAGCAGATGCACGCTGAGGTCGTGCACGCCGTGTGAGGTGACCGGCAGGTTGCGTGCCTCGGCCATGGCCGCGACCTTCATGAACGGCGTGATGCCACCAACGGTGACCACGTCGGGCTCGGGAAAGCTCACCGCACCGGCGTTCATCATGTGCTCGAACTCGTATACCGAGTGCAGGTTCTCGCCGGTCGCGACAGGCAGCCCGCCCTGGGTCTGGATGCGTCGATGACCCTCGATGTCGTCCGGGATGGTCGGCTCCTCGAGCCAGTAGACGTCGAAGCGGGCCAACGCGCGCGCGGCGCTGATCGCCTCGTGCACGCTCCAGCGCATGTTGGCATCGACCAGCAACGGGAAATCATCACCCAGGAACTCGCGCATCGCGCGGATCCGGTCCACGTCCTCGGACAGGCGCGCGCGTCCGACCTTGGTCTTGATCGCGCGAAAGCCGCTGTCCAGGAAACCCTGCGCCTGGGCCAGCAGCTGGTCGATGCTGAAGTCCAGATCGATGCCGCCCGCATACACCGGCACGCTGTCGCTGTGCCCACCCAGCAGCCGCCACAGAGGCATCGATTGACGTTTGGCATTGAGGTCCCACAGCGCCACGTCGACCGCCGCCATGGCGAAGGCGCAAAGCCCGCCGCGGCCGACGAAATGCAGATGCCACCACATCCGTTCCCAGATCCGGGCGATACGGCTCGAGTCCTGACCGATGAGCATCGGCGCGAGCTCGTCGACGAGCAGTCGGTGCAGGGCGCTGCCGCCGATGTTGCCGACCGTGTAGGCGTAACCCAGGCCCTCGAGCTCGTCCTCGGTGCGGAGCCGGACCGTGTTCAAGGCAAAGCACTCGATTCGGCCGTGGGTGGAATCGGACAGCACCACCGGTAGCGGGATGACATGGTGCTGGCAGTCGATGGCGGTGATCTTCATGGCTGCGTGTGTCCAGCTGGGCGATGGGGACGGCACTCGGCTTCGCGTAAGACCTCGACCTCTCAGGTGCCGATGCCGAACAGCGAGGTCATGCCCTGGTCGTTCTGCATGGCCTGCATCTGCACGTCCTGCGGCGGCGCCTGATAGCGGCTGGCGGCATCGAGCACCTTGGGCAGCAGCGCCATGTCGCCGGCGGTGCAGATATGGATGCGTGGCCGGCTCATGACCCAATGGATGGCGCGGTCGATGTCCGCCTGGGCCTCGAGCGGCTGATACCAGGTGGCGCGGTTCGGGGCCACCGTGGCCCATGGGCCGCGGGCGATGGACTTGATGGTCTGCACGGCCAGATTGCGCTCCGCGCAGATCGCTTCGACCGCCTGGAAGTCGCGCATGTAGCGCTCGTTCTGGGCCATGAAATAGTTGTAGGGCATCAACACCGAGTCGAAGTCGAAGCGTGCCAGACTGCGCTTGTGCATGGCCGGGATGGTCCAGCCGTGACCGGTCACCCCAAGGAAACGCACCAGGCCTTCCTCGCGCGCCTCGACCAGGGCCCGTACCGCGCCGTCGTCACTGAACACCTGCTCCCACTCGTCCGGGTGGTACAGCGCATGCAGCTGGATCAGATCGAGCTGGTCGACCTGCAAGCGCTCCAGCGAGCGTCTGATCGAGTCCCGCGCGCCCTGGTAGTCGCGATCACCGGTCTTGCTGGCCAGGAAGAAGCGCTGCCTGTGCTCGCGCATCCACGCGCCGACCCGCAGCTCCGAGTCGCCGTAACGTGGTGCGGTGTCGATATGATTCACCCCATGCTCGAGCAGCAGCTGCAGCGTGCGGTCCGCCTCGGCCTGGGTCGCCTGCTTGAGCGCCGCGCCACCGAACACGGTCACGGTGCTGTCGTGTCCGGTACGGCCGAAGGGTCTTTTCTCGATCGCGTTCATCCCCATGTTCCCCTGTAGGCGGTGTATGTGTCTGCGCTCCGGGCCATCCAGGGACCCTCGAGCGGATGAAGAGCAAACCTGTTCGTCTGGCCGCGGGCGCGGTTTCCGTGTCGTGGCTCACAGTTCCGACGATGGACGTTGGTTCTGTGAACTCGGTCGGACATCGGTCACGGATCGAGCATCAGGTGCTCGATTAGCCTTAACTCGTGACGGTTGCGGACCGCTATCTGCCTTGGGTGCAGCGCGCTCCGCACAGCGCCGGTGAACGTACGCTGATGCGCATCATAACAATGACAGGGGTGTGTCCGGTCCGCGGACCGCGGGAGTCCGTGGTACTGGCGGTCCGGGACGGCATCCGGTGGGCATGACCCGCGGTTATCAGACACAGGAGACTTACGACAGTGGACGAAGAGCCTTCTAAATTCGATCGGACGCCGATCTTGCTGGGTGTGATCGCCTTCGCGCTCGCCGCGGCCTTGCAGTGGTTGCCGGAGTCCTCCGACGCCCGTAAGAGCGAGCAGATCAGCACGCCGACGGCGACCGCCGCCATCAAGGAACTGTCGACCTGACGCGACCCTTGCCGCGGCGCCTGGCCGACGCTTCAGACCGGTACATGACGCTCAGCGCTGCCAGTATTCGCGCATGATCTCCACTGCCCACTCGGGTTCGAGCACCTCGCCGCGTGGCGCGAATCCCGTCATATAGGGCTTGACGTCGAGCACCGGCGTGCCGTCGATCGCGTCCAGGCCCTGGACCGAGATCCGGCCACCCTCAACGCCCCGCAATCTGCATACGCTGACCCCAATCCGATTGGGGCGGGCCTTGCCCCGTTGCGCGAAGATGCCGACCTTCGGCCAGT
>JAGRHX010000509.1 GCA_020444775.1 Gammaproteobacteria bacterium | reverse complement strand
GTCTGGCCGATGTTGCCGTAGATGCCGGAGGTGGAACTGGTATTGATGATCCGCCCGTCCACCGGTTCACCGGTCTCCTTCGATTTTGCCCGCCACCAGGCAGCCGCATGTCGCGACGGTGCGAAGGTGCCTTTCAGATGCACCTGGATGACCGAGTCCCACTCCTCCTCACTCATGTTGACGAGCATCCGGTCGCGCAGGATCCCCGCATTGTTGACCAGGATGTCGAGTCCGCCGAAGGTATCGATGGCCTGCTCGATCATGGCCTTCGCGCCGCTGAAGCTGCTGACGTCGTCACCGTTGACCACCGCTTCGCCACCGGCAGCCTTGATATCGTTGACCGTCTGCTGAGCGAACGATACGTCGGCACCCGCGCCTTCCACCGACGCGCCCAGATCGTTCACCACCACCTTGGCGCCATGTCGGGCCAGCAACAGCGCGTGCTCGCGGCCCACGCCACGCGCCGCTCCGGTCACTATCGCCACCCTGCCTTCGCACAGACCACTCATCTCGTGTTCTCCTACTGTCGGTTGGCCATGGCGGTCCACCATGGTCGGATGCGGGTCGATTTCATATCGACTCGATTTCATGCACGGCTCGTCAGCGGCCGCGCCCAAGCGCCGTGAGCCGGCGCCTGGCGCGGCACGATGCTACTTGGCCGCCCAGGCGTTCCAGCGCTCGGTGAGCTGCTCCTGGTTGTCCACCCAGAACTCGTTGGCCTGCGCGCTGCCGCCGAACAGACCGGTGGCCAGGTTCGGCCCGGCCGGGATCCCGGCCAGCACCGCGGGCGGCAACATGTCAGCCGCTTCCACCCGGGTCGGACCATAGGGCAGCGCCTTGGCGCTCTCGACCTGGCGCGCGGGGTCCGAGGCGAATGCGATGAACGCGTGCCCCAGATCCCGATACTCGGACTTGGCGAGGATCACCCACGAATCGATGGCGTAGACGGTGTTGTCCCAGATCGGCTTGAGATTGATGCCGTCTTTCTGGGCGTTGCTGATCCGCCCGCTATAGGCGATGGCAAGGTCCACGTCGCCCGCCGCCAGCCATTCCGGCGCCTGGGCTCCAGCCTTCCACCACTGCACCAGCGGCTTGATCTGATCCAGCTTGGCGAATGCCCGATCCACGCCTTCGGGAGTGCCCAGCACCTTGTAGACCTCCTTGGGCGCGACGCCGTCGGCCATCAATGCGATCTCGAGATTGAGCTTCGGTCCCTGGCGCATGCCACGCTTGCCCGGCCAGCGCTTGGTGTCCCAGAAATCGGCCATGCTGGCCGGCTCGTTGCCCTTCAGCCGGTCACCGTTGTAGGCCAGCAGCACCGACCAGACGATGGTGCCGACCCCACACTCGCTCACCGCGTCGGGCAGGAAGTTCTGCTTGTCGCCAATCTTCGTCCAGTCGAGGGCCGCGAAGACGCCCTCCTCGCAGCCACGGATCATCTCCGAGGTCTCGACCTGGACGACGTCCCAGGGCGTGGTTCCAGAATCCTGCATCGCCTGGAACTGGCCCCAGCCGCCCAGATAGGTATCTTCCTTGAAGCTGATGCCCTGGGCCTTGGCGAATGGCTCGAAATAGATGGCGCGCTGACGGTCCTGTGCCGCGCCACCCCAGCCCACGACGGTGAAATCACGTGCCGAGACTGCCGCGCTGCTCATCAGCATCAGCGCGACCAGACCAGCACCGGCACCCTTGCTCAACATGGTTCTCGCCTGCATATCGACCTCTCTCACTCGTTTCCAGTCAGTATTCTTCTCACCCATCGAGTCTCCGCCCACGCAGATGCACTAAAGCACCCCGCGGACCAGCTACCGACGGCGGCCAACGCAATGCATCATCGAACACGGCCCGGGTCCTGCGCAATCACCGGGCCGAGCCGGGCATTGCCGGCCACGCGAGCCACGCTAGCCACGCCGCGCTCAGCGCACCGGCCGGGCACGCAGGCGCTCACTACGCCAGCGCAACAGCTCGACCACCAGCAACAATGCGATCGAGATGACGATCAGCACCGTGGCCAGCGCGACGATGGACGGATCGAGCTTGTCGCGTAGCGCGGTGAACATGCGGCGTGGCACGGTGAACTGCTCGGGTCCGGCGAGGAACAGCGCGACCACCACGTCGTCGAAGGAGGTGACGAACGCGAACACCGCGCCGGAGACGATCCCAGGGGCGATCAGCGGCAGGGTCACGCTGGTGAATGCAGTGAGCGGCGCGGCCCCCAGGCTGGCCGCGGCGCGCACCATGTTGCGGTCGAAACCGTGCAGGGTGGCCGAGACCGTGATCACCACGAACGGAATCGCCAGCACCGTGTGCGCGAGCACCAGACCGAGCAGCGTGTGCACCAGCCCATAGCCGGCGAAAGCCAGATAGACCGCGAGCGCCGTAATCACCAGCGGCACCACCATCGGCGAGATCAGCAGGCCCATGATCAGCCGCTTGAAACGGAATTCGGCGTAGGCCAGGCCATAAGCCGCCAGGGTGCCGATGACGGTGGCCAGCACGGTAGTGAAGAAGGCGATGATCAGACTGTTGCGCAGCGCCGGCATCCACGGTGTCGGCGCGAACACGGCCTCGTACCAGCGCAGCGACAAGCCTTGCAGCGGGTAGCCCAGATAGATGCCGCCGTTCACCGACAATGGCAACACCGCGATGATCGGTGCGAGCAGGAACACAAAGCCCAGACCCGCGATCACACGCACCAGCGAGCCGAGCAATCGCTCACCGGTGGGCCTGTAGGGGGTGGCCGGTGCGCTGCTCATGAGCGGCTCATGACAGGCGGATGCTGCGCACGCCCGCGTAGCGCGAGAACAGCGGGTAGATCAGGGCGACACAGACCAGCAGGACCAGCGCCAGCGCGCTCGCAAGCCCCCAATTGGCGGTGCCGAGCGCAGCCTGCGCGATCAACGCGCTGAGCATCTGATCGGCACTGCCGCCGACCAACGCGGGGGTCACGTAGAAGCCCAGCGAGAGGATGAAGACCAGCAGGCAGCCGGCGCCCAGACCCGGCACGGTCTGCGGGAAGTACACGGTCAGAAACGCGCTGGTCGGGCGCGCGCCGAGCGACGCGGCGGCGCGCATGTGGTCGCGTGGAATGGATTTCATGACGCTGTACAGGGGCAGCACCATGAACGGCAACAGGATGTGGACCATCGCGACGTATACGCCGAAGCGATTGAAGATGAGCTGCTGTGGCTCGCTCACCAGTCCCAGCCACAACAAGGTGTCGTTGATGATGCCTTCCTTCTGCAGCAGCACCACCCAGGCCGCGGTGCGGACCAGCAGCGAGGTCCAG
>JAGRHX010000508.1 GCA_020444775.1 Gammaproteobacteria bacterium | reverse complement strand
GAGCACGTGAACGCGGGCGTTCGGCGCGTAACGGGCGGCCAGCTCCCGCAATATCGCCGCGTACGGCGGCCGCGCGGCCGGGATCAGATACTCGATATCCGCGGCACGCGCGTTCATCCAGCCCACGGTCCGCAGCATCACCTCGCCCAGCATGCGCAGCTCGCTGTCGCGGCTGCCAGGCAGCACCGCCAGCATCCGAGGCGCGGCGCTCAACCCCAGCGCTGCCCGAGCGGCCTGACGGTCCGGATGTAGCGGGATCTCGTCCGCCAGCGGATGGCCGACACAGCGGGCGCGGATACGATGGTCGGCATAGAAGCGCTGCTCGAACGGAAACAGGGTCAGCATGCAATCGACGGCGCGCGCAATCTTCGGCAGCCTGTAGCGGCGCCAGGCCCATACCGAAGGACTGACATAGTGCACGGTGGGCACACCGGCCCTGCGCAGCTTGAGCTCCAGCTCGATATTGAAGTCCGGTGCGTCTATGCCCACGAACACATCCGGACGACTGCGCGCATAGTCTCGCGCGAGCCGATTCCGCACCGGAATGAGCTCCGGATAACGACCGAAGGATTCGAACAGGCCGTTCACCGAGAGCCGTTCCAGCGGATAGACGCTGGTGCACCCCTCGGCCTGCATGCGTGGCCCGGCGATGCCTTCGAGGACCGGATCGGCACCGCGTGCGCGCATCGCTCGTATCAGGCTGGCGCCGAGCAGATCGCCCGACGGCTCGCCAGCGACCATGACTATGCGCATGGCACCTCATGCAGCCCGGCCGCACACGGCCTTGCGCTCGCGCATCGCCGCACAAGCCCGGTCTGGCGCTGCTGCCTGCTCATCGCACGATGCCGCGCGTGGAGGCCTGGATGAAGCGTACGAAGTGCCCGACCTCCGCGTGGCGTTGCGCCGACGGCTCCAGCGCGGCCAGGGCCTTCTCGAGAATCGTGCCCTGCTTGTACACGGTCTTGTAGGCCCGCTTCAGCTCGAGCACCACCTCCGGGTCGAAGTCACGTCGGCGCAGTCCCTCGGTGTTCAGACCGTGGGGCTTGGCAGACCAGCCCGCCACCATCAGGAACGGCGGCACGTCCTTGAACACCACCGTGCCCATCGCGGTGAAACTGTGCGCACCGATACAGCAGAACTGGTGTATGACCGTGAATGCGCCGAAGGTCACAGAGCTCTCGACGTTCACATGCCCGGCCAGGGTCGTGCCGTTTGCCAGGATGTTGTGATCGCCGAGCTGGCAGTCATGGGCGATATGCACGTACGCCATGATCCAGTTGTCGCTGCCTATACGGGTGAGGCCACCGCCGCCCGCGGTGCCGCGATTCATCGTGCAGTACTCGCGGATCACGTTGCGATCGCCGATCACCAGCTCGGAGGGCTCGCCCTGGAACTTCTTGTCCTGAGGAACATCGCCCAGGGAACAGAATTGGTAGATCTTGTTGTTTTCGCCGATCCTCGTCGGACCTTCGATCACGACGTGCGGCCCGATCCAGGTACCACGACCAATGCGCACGTCGGCGCCGATGATCGAGTAGGGCCCTATACTGACGTCCGACGCAATCTCAGCGGCTGGATCGACTATAGCCGTTGAATGAATCAAGCCTCACCTGTCCTGAGTGCACCCATGAGCTCCGCCTCGGCGACTTCTTTGTCGTCCACCAGGCCCTTGCAGTTCACCTTCCAGATACCACGCGAATGCTTGATGAGGTGAACCCTGAGAATCAGCTGGTCACCGGGCAGCACGGGGCTCCTGAAACGTGCCTTGTCGACACCAACGAAGTAATACATCCAGTCTTCGCCGGGACTCTGACCGAGCGTCTGCAGGGCCAGGATGCCGGTCGCCTGGGCCATCGCTTCCATGATGAACACCGCCGGCATCACCGGTCGTTGCGGAAAATGCCCGGGAAAGAACGGCTCGTTGATGGTGACGTTCTTGAGCGCGACCAGATGGGAACCGGGCTCGCACTCGAGCACCTTGTCGAGCAGAAGCATCGGGTATCGATGCGGTAGAAACTTGAACAGCTCTTGGATATCAAGCGAGACCATCATTCCCCCGAATTACCCACAAACTACCGGGCATTCGCCAGCCGGGCATACAGCCGCGGCAGCTCATTCCCGAGGCGCCTCGTCGTCCGCGGCGCATTGCCCGCGATCACGCTCGAGCCCGTCCAGCCGGCGCTGCAGCTCGCGGATGGTCCGAGCCATCTCGTCGAGCTGACGCATACGAATCACGTTTCGGCGCCAGGCGCGATTCTCCTGGACCGGCATCCCGGACGAATACACACCCGGCTGCTTGATCGAGTTGGCGACGGCCGAGGTTGCGGTCAGGTGGACGTCGTCAGCGATCTCCAGATGCCCGGCGAGAGACGCCGCCCCCGCGATCGTGCAGCGACGACCGATACGGGCGCTTCCGCCGATGGCCACACAGGCGGCGATCGCGGTGTGCTCACCGATCCGGACGTTATGCCCGACTTGTATCAGGTTGTCTAACTTCACGCCATCGCCGATCAACGTATCCTCCAGCGCCCCGCGATCGATGGTGGTGTTGGCACCGATCTCGACGTCATTGCCGACCACCACACCACCGATCTGCGGCACCTTGACCCAGCGGCCGTCGTCGCTGGCGATGCCGAACCCATCCGAGCCGACCACCACCCCGGCATGCAGGACGCAGCGCGCACCCAGTCGAACGCCGAAGGTGAGCGTCACGTTCGGACCGATCTCACAGTCTTCGCCGATGCACACGTCGTTCTCTATCACCGTCCCCGGGCGAACCCTTACGCGGGCGCCGATGTGGGCGTTGGCCCCGACATAGACATGCGCGCCGATGCTGGCGGAAGCGTCGACCCGTGCACCGGCCTCCAGCACCGCGCTCGGATGCACTCCCGGCGCCGCGCGCGGGCTCGGATTGAGCATCGCGGTGACCCGCGCGTATCCCGCGTAGGGATTGTCCATGACCAACGCGCTGACCGGACAGTCCGGCAGATCGTCTGCCGCCAGGATCACCGCACTGGCCCGCGTGTCCGCCAGCAACGGCCGATAACGCCGGTTGGCGAGAAAGGTGATGCAGCCCGGCTCGGCCGCGGCAAGGGTGGAGACCCGCTCGATGGTGATCCGGGATGCGCCGCCGTGCGTGTCAGGCTTGAGCACCACCTCGGCGCCGAGCCGCCTCGCGATCTCCGCCAGTGACAGATTCACGCGAGCGGCCCGCTCACGGGCTCACGGTCGAGACGTCGGCGCGGCACGCGGGGCCGGTCCCGCAGCCCCGCCATTGGCCCCATGCCGAACCAGCGGCGCCCCCGGCGCATCCTTGCCCGGATCATCCCCGCACGCAGTATCCCCGGACGAAACAACCCCGGGCTGAACAACCCTGGGTGAACCAACCCTGGGAACACGTGCATGGGCACGATCGCCGGCACCTCAGTTCGACTGCGAAGCCTTGCTGAATTCATCTTTGAGCGTGGACAGCACGAGACCGGTGATATCGGCCCTCTCGGAGGCGTAGAACACTCCGGCGGTCAGCACCAGATCGAAGTCCTTCTCCTTTGCCAGACGCCCGATGACCTCGCGGATCTGCCGCTGGAACTTGCTCAGCTCCTGGCTGCGACGCACCCGCAGCTCCTGGTCGATCTCGTCCTGCAACAGCTTTATCTTGCGCCCCAGCTCACGCAGCTCGGATTCGGCGCGGCTCACCTCGTCGAAGCTCATCGACAGCCGATTGCGCACCAGCTCGTCCTCGATATCACGAAACCGCTGTTTCTGCTCCGCAAGCTCCTTGTCCTTGGGCGCGAACTCGCGCTCCAGTCGTGCGGTGGCCGCCTGCGCCTGCGGCGCGTCGGCCAGGATCCGTTCGATGTTGACGAAGCCGATGCGCAGCTCCGCCGCCCAAGCACAGGACACCAGTGAGGATCCGACCAGCAACCCGAGCAGCAGCCACAACCTAGGCATGATGTCCATTCGAACCGGCCGCCTGCTGGTGTGGCGTGCGCCCCATGCTGCGTGGTAGCGGGGCACCGATGACCGCTCGAGCAACGCCGCGGCCCGTCTCAAAAGCTGGTCCCGAAGGTGAACTGAAAGATCTGGGTCTCATCACGCGGTTGCTTCTCCAAGGGCGCGGCCACGCTGACCGTGAGCGGACCAAAAGGAGACAACCAGGTCGCCGCAACGCCGGTGGAATAACGCAGCTCGGAAATCTCGAAGTCCTCGTTCGGTCCGTACACGTTGCCGGCATCGAAGAATCCGGACAGACGCAGGGTCTTGCCGTCTTGCAGGAACGGCGCCGGAATGATGAGCTCGGCGTTGCCGACCACCTTCAGGCTGCCACCGAGGGGCTCGTTGTTGGAATCGCGCGGCCCAAGGGTGTTGGCCGAGAATCCGCGCACCGAGCGTATGCCGCCCGCGTAATAGTTGGTGTACAGAGGCAGATTCTCGGTGTTCCCCAGTCCGTCACCATAGCCCACCTCCAGGTTCAGCATCCCGGTCAGGCTCGCGAACAGCGGAAAGAATCGCTGATGCTGCAGGTCGACCTTGAAGAAGCTCAGGTCGAGCCCGGGCACCGCCACCTCGCCAGCCACTCGAGTGAAGGCCCCCGAGGTCGGGAAGAACTTGCTGTTGCGGCTGTCGTTGGCGAACGCGGCGTTGACCGACACGGTGGTGAACTTGTCACCGGCGGCATCACGAAATGCCAGCACCTCGCGCGAAGCGTTGGTACCGACGTCGAACTGCGTCGATTCGATACCCACCCCCAGGTCGATGCTGTTGAACTCGGTGACCGGGATACCCAGCGTCAGGCTACCGCCGAGCTGGTCGAGATCATAATCGGAGATGTTGGCGTCGGCAGCGTCGGTCTTGCGAAGGTGGGCATCCAGCCCGAGGCTGATACCGTCGAGGGTGAAGTAGGGTTTGATCCAGCTGAAACCGAAGTTGCGATTGACCTTGGAGTTGTTGAAGGTCAGCCCGACCCGGTGGCCGGTACCGAGGAAGTTGTCCTGGGTCACGCTGGAGCTGATGATGACCCCCTGCCCCTGAGAGAAACCGGCGCCGATGAGCAGGCTGCCCGAGGGCGCTTCCTTGACGTTGAAATCGACGTCGACCTGGTCAGGCGTGCCCGGCACCGCCGGGGTCTCGACGTTCACCTCCTCGAAATAGCCCAGGCGATCGAGTCGCACCTTGGAACGCTCGACCGCCTCGGTGGAAATCCAGCCGCCCTCGACCTGGCGCATCTCCCGTCGCAGCACCTCGTCGCGGGTCTTGCTGTTGCCCTTGAAGTTGACCCGCCGCACATAGACCCGCTTACCCGGATCGACGAAGAAGGTGAGCTGGACGGTCTTGTCTTGATCGTTGATATCAGGCACCGCGTTGACGTTGGCGAAGGCATAGCCCTCGGTGCCGAGCAACTTGGTGATGTTGGCGCTGGTCTCGGTCACGTCCTTGCGCGAGAAGACGCCGCCCTGACGCACGGTCACCGCCTGGAAGAGGTTCTCGTCGGGCACGACCAGGTCGCCCGCCAACCGCACCTCGCGGACCCGGAATTGCTCACCTTCGGACACGTTGATCGTGATGTACACGTCCTGCTTGTCCGGCGTGATCGAGACCTGGGTCGATTCGATGTTGAAGTTGATGTATCCGCGATCGAGGTAGTACGAGCGCAGCGTCTCGAGATCCGCGGCGAGCTTCTGCTTCGAGTACTGGTCGGTGTTCGTGGCCCAGGTCCAGAGACCGGGCGTGGTGAGCTGGAAGAGTTCCAGCAGGTCCTCCTCCTCGAACACCGTGTTGCCGACGAGGTTGATCTCCTTGATCTTGGCGACCCGCCCTTCCGACAC
>JAGRHX010000507.1 GCA_020444775.1 Gammaproteobacteria bacterium | reverse complement strand
ACCTTGACCACCTCGGCGCCCAGGTCCGCGAGCATCAGCGTCGCGTAGGGACCGGCCAGCACCCGGGTGAGATCGAGCACCCGTACCCCGGACAGCGCGCCCGTGTCGGTCGATGCCACGCCGCTCATGGTCTGGCCGCCTCGGCCGCGGCACTCGCTTCCTGCTCGCGGAGCACGCGACGATTGACCTTGCCGGCAGGTGTCTTTGGCAGCGCGTCGACGAACTCGATGCGACGCGGATACTCGTGCGCGCTCAGGGTCTGCCGCACATGCGCTTGCAGTGCCTCGACGCGCGCCTCCCGGCGGGCCGGGTCAGGATGCTCGTAGGGGACCACGAAGGCTTTCACCACCAGACCGCGCAGTGAGTCCGGTGAGCCGACCACCGCTGCCTCGCGCACCTCGGGGTGGCGCAGCAAGGCGTCCTCGACCTCCTTGGCGGAGATGGTGTAGCCGGCCGAGATGATCACATCGTCGGCACGACCGTCGTGATAGAAGTCGCCGTCGGCATCACGATGGCCGAGGTCCTTGATGGCGAACCAGCCGTCGCGGCGCCGCAGCATGATCTGTCCGGTGACACCCGGCGGGCAGGGCTTGCCCTGCTCGTCCAGCACCTCGACGTCGATGCCCGGCACCGGTCGGCCGAGGGCGCCGCGCTTGACCTCGAAGTCGTCCGCGCCGGGATACTGGGTGAGGATCACGCCGACCTCGGTGCTGCCGTAGATGCTACAGGCCGGTCGACCGAAGAAGCGCTCGACCCAGGTGGCGGTCTCCGAGTCCATCGGCTCACCGGTGAAGGAGAGCTTGTGGATCGCGAAATCATCAGGAGCGAGCGCCTCCGGCGTGCCGGCCGCGGCGAGCTGTGACTGGCGCATCATGCGGTAGTGGGTGGCGGCGGCGGACAGATTGTTGATGCGGTAATCACGCAGAGCGAGCAGCAGCCGCCTGGCGTCGAAGGCCCCGGCGTAGCTGGCGATGGTCACGCCCAGGCCGAGCGGACCGAGCGTGCCGTGCGCAAGCCCATGGCCCCAGGCCGGCGAGGACGGACACATGAAGCGGTCGCCGGGACGTACGCCGGTGCCATACAGCGCCGCGATCGCCACCGTCACCACGCTTCGGTGTCGATGCTGGACCGCCTCCGGCAGCTCCCGGGTGGTTCCCGACGTGTATTGGAACAAGGCCAGATCGTCGGCGGAGGTGTCGCTCTGGTAGTGTCGACGCTGGTCGGCGCAGGCGTCCAGTAGCGCCTGTCCGGTCATCACCCGGGGCACGCCGCTGGCGCGCGCCACCTCGAGCTTGTCCTCGGCGCACAGCAGCAGTCGCGGCTGGCAGTCCTCGACCCGCAGCCGCAGTCCGTCCGGGCCGAACAGGGTGAACAACGGCACGGCGATGGCGCCAGCCTTCATGATGCCGAAAAGGCTGGCATAGAAGGCCAGTGAGGGCTCGAGCATGATCGCGACCCGCTCGCCACGGCCGATGCCCTGGGTGTCGAGCCAATGCGCAATCTGGGCCGATCGAGCGGCCAGCTCGTCGAAGCCGATGCGCTCGTCACGGCCGTCGGCGTGGGCGATGAGCACCGCTTCGCGACCCTGGCCCGCATGCCGGTCCACGCATTCGTGGGCGATGTTCAGGCGTTCACGGGAGCCATCGAACAATGCCCACAGCGCGTCCTTGGAGAAATGGCTCTGGGCCTCGTCGTAACGCGTCAGCTCGGTCAATCGGGTCATGGTCGGGTCATTGTCGGAGCAAGGGGGAGGGCATTCGCGAGAGGGACGGTAACCGCAGGCGGCGTGCAATCATGCGGCGGTGGTCGCACAATTTCAGCGTACCGGCACCCCAGACACAAGTACCTGACACCAGTGTCCGACCCGGGTGCCATTTCCTGATACCGGTCGGCGCGCGGACTGCGGGCGCGCACTACAGTGGAGCGGCCAATGCTCGAACCTGCCAGCATCGAACGGATCGCCGACCAGCTCGAACGCGCGCATCGCGAGCGTGAGCGCTATCTGCCCCTGCCCGAGGCCGCGGCCGGTGCGTCGCTTGGCGATGCGTACCGCGTTCAACGTGCCCTGGTCGAGCGTTGGATCGCGGAGCATGGCCAGCCGGTCGGCTACAAGATTGCCTTGACCTCCCGCCCCATGCAGGCGTTGGTCAAGGTCGACCAACCGCTCGCGGGTGAGGTCCTGGCCGGTCGGGTGCAGCACTACGACGGTGTCCACCCGGTGGTGGTGGCGCTGTCGGATTTCCAGCACGTAGGCGTCGAGTTCGAGGTGGCGGTGCGGCTGGGCCAGGACCTGAGCGGCGGCGGCCACGACCGCGCCAGCGTTGCGGCGGCCGTCGAGGCCTGTTGCCCGGCCTTCGAGCTGGTGGAGGACCGCAACGCCGACTATCAACACATCGACGCCTTCAGCCTGGTGGCGGACAACTGCTGGAACGGCGGCAACGTGCTCGGCGCCGCGGTGAGCGATCTGCGCGCGGTGGATCTGGTCGATGGTGTCACCGAGCTGTTCATCAACGACGAGCGGGTCGGCGCGGGCCGCATTGGCGACGCGCTGGGCCATCCCTTCGACGCGGTCGCCTGGCTCGCCAACCTGCTGCATGCCCAGGGGCGCGCTCTGCGGGCCGGCGAGCTGGTGATGACCGGCAGCAGCATCACCACCCGCTTCCCGGAGCGCGGCGATCGACTGCGCTTTGGTGTGGCCGGGCTCGGTGAGGTGCAAGCGCGCTTCGAGTGAGCGACCCGGTCGTGGCCCGGCTCGGTCGCGCTCAGTCGTGACCTCGCTCATCTGCATGGTCCCTGGCCGATTCCGTTGCCGGCGCCGGTTGCGGTTCATCGCGTGGCCTGTCCAGGTCCACGTCCCGGCCGAAGGCCCATAGCGCCAGCAACGCCAGCAGGCCCTCGGCGCCGCTCAGAATCAAGGCCGTGGAGACGCCGAACGACTCCGCCATCCAGCCGATGTTGAGAAAGCCCAGCGGCCCGGAGCCGATGCACAGGGTCAGCACCCCGAGCACCCGGCTGCGATAGGCCGGCGGCGCTTCCAGATAGGTGAGCGTGCCTTGCATGGCGGCGAAGCAGGCACCGGACATGCCGATGCAGACCAGGGTGCCGGCACAGAACAAGAAGGAGTGCAGCGGCCCACCGGCGACGTAGGCGAGCATGCCGAGGTAGGCCACCAGCGACAGATAGCCGATGGTCCCGCCGACATAGATGCGAAAGAACACGCCCGGCCTTGCAAGCATTGCCAGGCTCAGCGCGCCCAGGAACGCACCCAGGCCTTCCATGCTCGAGAGTATGCCGATCTGGAATGGATCCAGACCGAGTCGGGCGCTGCCGACGATCGGGATCATCGAGGTGAACGGGAAGCCCCACAGATTGAAGATGATGGTGATTGCCAATAGACGCCGCAGCCGTGCGCTGTGCAGCACGTAGTGGATACCCAGGTACAGCTCACGGACGAAGAAGGTCGAGGCCGCGACCTGACGTCCCGGAACACGGGTGAGGAGAATCAGGGTCAGACAGCCGGCGAATATCACGCTGCTGAACAGGAACACCCCGGCGATGCTGAAGCTCTGCAGGATCACGCCGCCTAGAAGCGGACCCGCCATCCGGGTAGCATTGCCGGTCGCCGAATCGAGGCTCATCGCCGTGGAGACCGCCTCGCCGGACAGGTCGCCGAGCAGTCGCCGCCGCACCGGCATGTCGGTGGCCCAGAACAGCCCGCTCAGCACCGACGCGATCGCAATGTGAGTGAACGACAGTTCACCGCCCAGCGAGGCGCCCGCCATCCAGATCGAGACACCGAGCACCATGCCGATCGTCGCGCACAGCAGCACCTTGCGACTGACCCTGTCCGCCAGCACGCCGACCAGCGGCCCGCACAACGCGAGCGGTAGCATCCACAACATGGGCACCATCGACACCAGCAGCGGCGACCCGGTGATCTCGAAGGTGTACAGGCCCATCACCAGCAGATGCAGCCAGCGCACGATGCCGGTCAAGCCACCGACGCCCCACACGAACAGGAAATCGCGTTGCGCCAGCAGGCCGCGCACGCCCGGCGAGTGGGGCTGTGACGCATCGCTCGAGGTGCGTGCTTCACCGCTGGACGGCTTGTCGTTGGCGCTGGTTCTGGACACTCTGGTTCGGGACGCT
>JAGRHX010000506.1 GCA_020444775.1 Gammaproteobacteria bacterium | reverse complement strand
GCGATCGTCGCGGTGGGCACCACCGGCGAGTCCGCGACCCTGGACCACGACGAGCACACCCGAGTGATTCGCCGCGTGGTCGAGCTCGCGAACGGCCGGATTCCGATCATCGGTGGTACCGGTGCCAATTCCACCCGCGAGGCCATCGAGCTGACTCGTCGGGCCGCCGATGCGGGCGTGGTCGGCTGCCTGCTGGTGACGCCGTACTACAACAAGCCGACCCAGGAAGGCCTGTTCCGGCACTTCAGCGCGGTCGCCGAAGCCGTGGACATCCCTCAGATCCTCTACAACGTGCCGGGCCGCACCGCGTGCGACATGCTGCCGGAGACGGTGGTGCGACTGGCCGCGCATCCCAACATCGTCGGCATCAAGGAGGCGACCGGCGATATCGAGCGCATCCGCACCTTGAAGCAGGATTGCCCGAGTGGATTCGCCCTGCTCAGTGGTGAGGACTGGTTGTCCTGCCAGACCATTCTCGAGGGCGGCCAGGGGGTGATCTCGGTGACCGCCAACGTCGCGCCGGCACAGATGCACGAGATGTGTGAGCTGGCGCTGAGCGGCGATGCTGAAGGTGCGCGTCGCATCGACGACACGCTGCGCGGGCTGCACGAGGGCCTGTTCTGCGAATCCAATCCGATTCCGGTGAAGTGGGCGCTGTGCGAGATGGGCCTGATTGGCGGTACCTTGCGTCTGCCCATGACGCCTCTGTCACCGGCCCATCACGACCGGGTGCGACGGGCGCTGAACGCCGCGAGGGCCGTGCACGCATGACATCGGTCCCGCTGGCCCGACCGGGCTCGAAGGATCAAGCGGGCGGCGGTCCGATGGGCCGCCGCCGCTGGCCGAACGGACTGTTTCTGGGGACGCTCTGCGCCATCGGTCTGTCCGTCATCGGTCTGTCCGGATGTGGCTCTTTGGGCGACAAGCTCGACGAGATACTACCGGAACGGACCACCTACCGTTCCAGCAACCGGGTCGAGCCGCTCGAGATCCCACCGGATCTGAGCAGCAGCGCGGTCGGCGATCAGATGCAGGTGCCGGCCGGGTCCGGACGCCCGGCCTCCGCCACGTTGTCGAATCTGGAGCGGGCGCGCTCGCAACCGGTCGGTCTGTCGCAAGGTCGGGTGCTCCCCGACGTGCGCGGTGTCAGCATCGAACGTAACGGCGAGCAGCGCTGGCTGGTGGTTGCCGCAAGCGCCGCCGCGGTCTGGCCGCGCGTGCGCGATTTCTGGCTCGAGCAAGGCTTCATCATCGAGCAGGAGGATCCCACCATCGGGGTGATGGAGACCGATTGGGCCGAGCAGCGTGACAACCTGAAGTCCACGATGCTGTTCGGCGGTCTGTTCGGGCGCTTCTCCGAGAGCTTCCGGGGCGTTGCGGTACGCGACAAGTTCCGGACGCGGCTGGAGCGCGGCGCGCAGCCCGACACCACCGAGATCTATGTCTCGCACCGTGGCGCCAAGGAAGTGACCAGCCGCGGTAGCGGCAACGAGCGTGACGGTATCGGTACCGGCTCGACGACCTACTGGGAGCCCACCGACGGCGATCCAGATCGGGAAGCCGAGATGCTGGCCCGTTTGATGGTCTACTTCGGCGTGGAGCGCGACGAGGCGGTGCAGCGCGTCGAGCAAGCAAGCGATCGACCGAGTCGCGCTACCTTGAGCGCCGACGGCACCGAGCTGCTGATCGAAGACGGCTTTGCCAGGGCGTGGCGGCGTACCGGCCTGGCCCTGGACCGAATCGGCTTCACGGTCGAGGATCGGGACCGCTCACGGGGTCTGTACTACGTTCGCTATGTGGATCCGGACAGGGATCTGGGTCAGGAGCAGCGCAAGGGCTTTTTCTCCAGGCTGAAGTTCTGGGACGACGAGCGCAGCAACCCCGAAGAGAACGAGTACCTGATCAACCTCGACGGCGGCCAGGACGGCAGCGGACGGACCCGGGTCTCGGTGTTCGGCAAGGATGGCGAGCCCGCGCGTGGTGCCACGGCCGGTCGCATCCTCGCGCTGCTGCACGACGAGTTGCGCTAGCCGCCTGCAGTTCTGAACCACACGCCAGGGCAGTGCTGCTTCACGCCATCAATGGAAGCAGGCGGCAGCGCAAAGCGAAAATGCGATTCCCGCTTTGCTCTCCCTGTCAACGGCCTACGTCGTCGACGCTGATGGCAGAAGCGAAGCCGCCACTGGGGAACGCTGACAAGCGTTTCCCTAGCGCTTGCCCTTGACGTGGCGGATCAGTCGCTTGCGTCTGCGCTGCTGGCGAGGCGTGAGGGCATTCTTGATGCCCTTGAACGGATTCTCACCGCTGCGCAGCTCGATGACGATAGGGGTGCCCTGGAGGTCGAGCGCGTTGCGATAGGTGCGGGCCAGATAGCGCTTGTACTGGTCCGGTAGCGCCTCGGTCTGGTTACCGTGGATGATGATCCGGGGCGGCGATTGGCCGCCCTGGTGCGCATAGCGCAGCTTGATGCGGCGTCCGTGCACCAACGGCGGCGGGTGACGCTGCACCGCTTCCGCCAGGATCCGGGTCAGCATCGGCGTGGACATGTTCAGTCGGGCCGAGCGATAGGCGGCGCGGATTGCTGCCATCAGCTCACCCAGTCCGCTGCCGTGGCGTGCCGAGACGAACACCTTCTCGGCGAAATCGATGAACGAGAGTCGCCGTTCCAAGCCCTCTTTGACCAGACGCCGTTGCTCGGCATCCAGCCCGTCCCACTTGTTGACGGCGAGCACGATGGCGCGTCCGGAGTCGAGCATCAGACCCAGCAGGTGTGCGTCCTGGTCGGTCACCGCATCACGTGCATCGATCATGAGCACAGCAACCTCGCAGCTCGCCAGCGCCTCCAAGGTCTTCAGCACGCTGAGCTTCTCGACGCCGTCGTCGACCCGCGCGCGGCGCCGCACGCCAGCGGTGTCGATGAGCACATAAGCCTGATCGCCGAGCGTGAACGGCACGCGCACGCTGTCCCGGGTAGTGCCCGGCATGTCGTGCGCGACCACCCGGTCGCTGCCGGTGAGTCGGTTGACCAGGGTCGACTTGCCGACGTTCGGTCGTCCGATCACCGCTATGGAGATAGCCGCCGCATCGCCGCTGCGATCGGCGTCCGGGTCCTCGCTCAGGCCAGCGCCCGGGGTCTGGGAGAGCCGTTCGCAGAAGGCCTCGCCGAGCGCCTTGATGCCACGCCGATGCGCCGCCGAGATGGCCATGGGATCGCCCAGACCCAGCGCATGGAACTCCGCGCTGACGCTGTCCGGATCGAGTCCGTCGGTCTTGTTCACGACCAGCAGCAGAGGCTTGCCCTGGCGACGCAGGTCGGCACATATGCGCTGGTCGGCCGCGGTCAGGCCGGCACGCGCATCGACGACGAACAGCAGCAGACTGGCTTCTTCGATGGCGAGCGCCACCTGCTCGGCGATCAAGCGGGTGATCGGATCATCGCCATCGGCAAGGCCGCCGGTGTCGACCACGATGTAGGGCCGCTCACCTACCGCGCCCAGCCCATACTGGCGGTCTCGTGTCACTCCCGGCTCGTCAGCCACCAGCGAGTCACGACTGCGTGTCAGGCAGTTGAACAGGGTGGATTTTCCGACGTTCGGACGGCCGACGATTGCGACCACCGGCAGACGCGCCATGAGTCGCGGGGCGCTGCCTGCAACCGCACGAGTCTGGTCAGTGTGCTTGCTCATGCCCGGTCCCCTGCAGAGCCGCGTCCCGGTCGGTCCGGTTGCCGCCGGCACCCCGGCTCGGCCCCGAACGGGTGAAACCGTTGCTCAGCGAATCGTCACGGCCCCGACGCGGCCGCCGCGACCGAGATAGTAGAGCGTGTCCGAGGCGGTCACGGGCGCCGCCGCGATACCGTCGTCGTCCACCTGTAGCCGACCAACGATACGACCGTCGTCCTTGCTCAGCCAATGCAGGTAGCCCTCGAAGTCGCCGACCACGACGTAGCGTCCCTGGACCACCGGCGCGGTCAGCCGCCGATGCTGCAGATCGGTCTGCTTCCACAGGGTGGAACCGCTACGCCGGTCGAGTGCCCAGACATGTGAGCTCTCGTCGGTGACGTAGACCGCGGTGGCGTCCACCGCGAGCCCGGCGTGCGAGGACATCTCGCGTTGCCAGAGAATCTCGCCGTTTCGCGGGTCCAGCGCCGCGATTTGGCCCTGAAAGCTCACCGCGAAGAGATCGTTGCCGTCGAGCACCGGATCGGCATCGATGTCGACCATGCGTTGCAGCTCGGTGCGGCCACTCGGTGTCGCAAGCACCCGCTCCCATGCCACCTGACCGCCAGCGAGGGTCAGCGCGGCCAGGCGACCATTGTCGAAGCCGGCAATCAGGCCGTCACCGACCATCAGCGGGGCGCTGGTGCCACGCAAGCTCAGCACCGGCACGCTACGGTCATAGATCCAGGCCGTCTCGCCGGAGTCACTGCGCAGCGCATAGAGCTTGCCGTCCGTGGTTCGTACCGCGGTGATACCGGCCGCGCTCACCGGCCGTGACAAGACCTCGCTCGCGACCCGGGCACGCCAGCGTTCCGCGCCGTTGGACGGATCGAGCGCAACCACATCGCCCTGGCTGCTACCGACCAGCACGAGACCGTCGCCTACACCGGGACCGGCGCTCAACGGCAGGTCGAGGTCGGTCGACCAGAGTCGCTCGCCGGAGGCGGCATCGAAGGCGCTCACGGCACCGCGCACATCGGCGGTGTAGACGCGTCCGTCGGCGAGCGCCGCGCGCAACTTGATGAAGAATTTCTTCGAGCCGGCACCCGCGTCCGACTGCCAGATCCGGGTCGGGTTCAGCTCGGCGCTGACAGGTTTCAGCTCGGCCGGCACCGCGACTGGCTCACTGCTGCCGAACATGCCGCGCACCGAGCTGCAGCCGCTCAGCAGCAAGCTCAGGAACAGCACGGCCAGGACCGAAGCAGGCAGGCGTAGGTGGAACCCGCGCGCATATGGGAAGCGGATCCTCATCGGGCGTCCGACAGGCTCATGGCCATGTCCAGCTTCTGCTGCAACCGGATCCGGTCTGCCTCGTCGACCTCCTGTTGGAGCAGGCTGCTGAAGGTGTCACGCGCCTCGGCCGGCTTGCTGCGTGCCAGCTGGATGTCGCCTCGGAGCTCCTGGCTGAGGCTGGAAAGTGCTGGCACGTCGATCTGGTCCAGCTCGCGCAGGGCATCGTCGTACTGCTGCTCATCGAGCATCAGCCGGGCCAGACGCAGACGAGCCAGGCTGCGCATGAAGTTCTGCTCGGCATGTTCAGAGGCCCACAGCAGAAGCCGCCGGGCGGCCGGCAGATCGCCGTCCCGGTGCGCCGAGGCGGCTGCCTGCAGCGCGGCCAGCCCCGCGTAGGCGGAATCGGGATCTTGCGAGATCAGCGTGTCGGTGCGGCTCAGCACCTCCTCCAGCTTGCCTTCGTCGACCGCATCGACCAGCTCGTTGTAGGCGACCGACACGCCTTCGGCGTGCTGTTGGGTCGAGCTCCGCCACCAGCTGTAGCCGCCGAGTCCACCAAATCCGATCACCAGCGCGAGGATCACGGATTTGCCGTTCTCCTTCCACCAGCGCTGGAGCGCTTCGACCTGTTCTTGCTCGGTTACCATCTCGCTGCTCTGTGTCGTCGTTGCATCGTCGTTGGTGGGTGCAAGACCGGTCGGTCTCACGATACCGGTCGTCAGCGCCGTTCAGCACGTGCACCGGTCTACCACCGTGTCCGTCATGTTCATCGGCCGCCGGCCGTCACGCAAGCAGGGCTCGCAGATGCCCGGCCACGTCGTCCACGCCGACGGTCTGTTGGTCCTTGCGCTCGAGATCCTTGATCGCCAGGCTGTGCTGCTCGAGCTCGCTATCGCCGACAATCAGCGCGAAACGGGCGCCGCTGCGGTCGGCGCGACGTAGTTTCGCCTTGAAGCTTCCGGCGCCGGCGTCGACCACGATGCGCAGCTCCGGAAGCCGGTCGCGAAGACGCTCGGCGAGGGCGTGCGCGGCCATCTGCGGGCGTTCACCGACGGCCGCCAGATACGCGGTGGGCCGATCGGCGGGTGGATCCTGCTGCTGGGCCAGGGTCACGGCCACCAGTCGTTCGATACCGACCGAGAAGCCCACCGCGGGTGTGTCCGGCCCGCCGATCTCGGTCACCAGCTGGTCGTATCGCCCACCGCCACAGACCGCGGTCTGCGCGCCGAGCGAGTCATTGGTCCACTCGAACACCGTACGGGTGTAGTAGTCCAGACCACGCACCAGACGCCTGTTGACCACCGGATCCAGGCCGCAGTCCCGTAGCGTCTGACAAACGGTCTCGAAATGCGTCCTTGATTCGGCTTGCAGGCTGTCCAGTGGCGCGGGGGCGGCTTCGATGAGCGATTGTAGCTGCGGGTTCTTGCTGTCCAGCACCCGTAGCGGATTGCTGCGCAGACGACGCTTGCTGTCCTCGTCCAGCGCCGACTCGTTGGCCTGCAGATACGCCACCAGCTGCGCGCGGTAGGCCTGCTGCTCGTCGCGGTTGCCCAGCGAGTTCAGCTCCAGGCGCAGGCCCTCGAGTCCGAGCTCGCGCCACAACCGCGCGGTCAGCAAGATGACCTCCGCGTCGGCCTCGGCACCGGAGGCGCCATAGATTTCGGCGCCGATCTGATGGAACTGCCGATAGCGATTGGCCTGCTGCCGCTCGTAGCGGAACATCGGGCCGATGTACCAGATACGATTCAACGGTGAGTTGAACAGGCCGTGCTGGATGGCCGCGCGCACGCAGCTCGCGGTGTTCTCCGGTCGTAGCGAGACCGAACGGCCGCCGCGATCCTCGAAGGTATACATCTCCTTCTCGACCACGTCCG
>JAGRHX010000505.1 GCA_020444775.1 Gammaproteobacteria bacterium | reverse complement strand
CGAAGCAATAGATGGCGGTGGATTCGACCATGGCCAGACCGACGAACAAGGTGCGGGTGATGGTGCCGCTCTCGTCCGGCTGCTGGGCGATTGCGGCCAGCGCCTGCGCTACGGCGCGTCCTTCACCGAGCGCGGGTCCGAGCGAGCCGATGGCGATGGTCAGACCGGCGGTGACGATGGAGGCGATGGCGATGAGGCTGAGACTGTCCATTACGGCTCCTGGGGGCTGTCCGGGCGCTGGCCGCGCCCGTCGTGGTCGGTGACGGACGCGCGTCGCGCTCCTTCCGCAGGCACATCGGCGCTCGCGGCGGAGCGCACGTCGTCGTCATGCAGATGCTCGTCCAGGTACTCGTTCTTGACGGCTTGCTTGCCGGTGCTGACATCGGGGCCCGTCCCACCCCCGGCGGACGCCGCTGAGGCGATGTATACCATGGCCAGCACCGCGAAGATGTAGGCCTGGATCATGCCGGTGAGCAGACCGAGCAACTGCATCAGCACCGGGAAGAAGAACGGCGCGAGCGACAGCAACAGACCGACCAGCACCGTGCCGCTCATGATGTTGCCGTACAGACGCACCGCCAGCGCCAACGTGCGTGACAGCTCGCCGATGACGTTGAAGGGGAGCATGAACACGGACGGTTGCACGTAGTGGCGCAGATAGCCGGGCAAGCCCTGTTGCGAGATGCCGAACACCGGTACCGCGACGAACACGCAGATGGCGAGCGCGGTGGTGGTGGAGAGCGAGCCGGTGGGGGAGACGAAGCCGGGGACCATGCCGAGTAGATTGGCGCAGGCTATGAACAGGAACAACGAGCCGACGAACGGTAGGAAGATGCCGGGATCCTGTCGTGACACCTCCTGGATCTGGTCGCGTATACCGATCACAAGCACCTCGAGCAGATTCTGCCAGTTCGACAGATCGGGTCCGCTGGACAGACGAAGGGTGATGAAGCGCGCGCCGATCACCAGCAGCGCCATCACCACCCAGGTGAAGACCAGCGTCGCGTTGATCGCGATGCTATCGATTCGAAATATGATCCAGGTGTCGGTGCCGCGTGGATCCATGGGTCAGTCACCCGTCCGCGTTCCTGGACCGGAGGCGCTCATCGCACCGGGCTTGGCACCGAAGCGACGTACCAGCAGCGTACGGGCCAGGAGGAATCCGAGCAGACCGCCGAGCAGGCCGACCAGTCCGAGGCCGCGGGCCACGAGCAGCAGCGCAAGCGCCGCCAGGGGCAGCCGGATGGCCATGCTCAGCAGCACCAGCAGCGCCGGGTGCCGGCTGTCCGGCAGACGGGCAATGGTCAGACGCAGGCCGCCGAGCACCAGCACGGCGACGAGCGCGCCGGCCATCAGTCCCAGGATCAGGAGCAGCGGCCACGATTGAAGATATTCTTGAAGGTATTGCGGCATCGGCTGTGCAGGCATGCTCATGCTCCGTCCCCATCGGCGTCCTTGGGATGTCGGCGGGCGTCCGCGTCACCCGGTTCGTCGGGCGCATCGGTCGGATTGCTTTCCTGACGTATCCAGCGCCAGGCGTTCATGCAGCCCAGGGCCACGCCGGCCAGCAGCAGGGTGAGGGTCCAGGAGACCCGGCCCGGCCACGTGTAGTCCAACCAGGCGCCGGCCGCAACGCCGAGCAGGGTAGGGATCGCGATGGTCCAGCCGACCAGGCCCATCAGACCCAACGAGAACCAGACGCTGGGGGTACGGCTACGCCGGCGCTTGCGGCGGGCGCGTACCGCGACGTCGCGTGCCAGTGTCGAGTCCGCGCTGAGTGGACGGTCGTCCGGGCGCACGGTCGGCGACTCGCCCGTGCCTTCACCGCGACGCTGGTCGGTGACCGCCGGCGCGGCCGGTTCGCGGTCACTCATGACGAGACCGTTCCAGATCGTACAGGTGGCGCAGCGCGCCCGCCTCGAGCCTGGCGAGCGCCGCGCGAGCGATGCGCTGTTCCTCGTCCAGCATCTGGAAACGCTGCTGAACGGCTTGCTGCAGCAGGTCGAGGTCGGTGCCCAGCACCGCGTCCAGGCTCGAGACCAGCACGTCGCCGCCCGTCTTGACCAGGATCCCCTCGTCCACCGCGGCATGTCGCGACGCGCTGCGCGGGTCAGTCTGCCCGGCGGGCCAATAGCTGAGAACGCCTGGTACCAGCGCCGCGACGAAGTCAACGTGTCGAGGCAGCAGACAAAACGATCCGTTCTGAGCCTCGGCGACGATCTTGTAGACCTCGGTGTCGAGCACGATCTCCGTAGGTAGCACGATGCGCAGTCGCATGTTCAGCTGCCACGCGCGCCCGACGTGACGGCCTCCTCGATGCGCCCGATCATGTACAGCGATTGCTCCGGCGTGTCGTCGGCGCCGCCATCCAGTATGCGCTCGCAACCATCGAGCGTGGCTTCCAGGCTGACACTCTTGCCCGACATGCCGGTGAACTGC
>JAGRHX010000504.1 GCA_020444775.1 Gammaproteobacteria bacterium | reverse complement strand
CATCAGCTCCACCAGGTTGCAGGGCCGGGTGCGGTAGTCGAGCTGCGCCTTGATGAGCTCGTCCCACGCCGTGCGGCAGGCGCCGGACGAGCCGGGCAGCACGAACACGTAGGTGCGGTTGGCGACACCGGCCAGCGCGCGCGACTGCATGGTCGAGGTGCCGATGTCGCGGAACGACACGGCGCGGAAGGTCTCGCCGAAGCCGTCGATGACCTTGTCCAGCAGCGGTTCCACCGCCTCGGGCGTGCCGTCGCGGCCGGTGACACCGGTGCCACCGGTGCTGATGACCACGTTCACCTCGGGCTGGGCGATCCAGGCCGAGACCACGGCGCGGATCTGATAGATGTCGTCCTTTACGATGCGCTTCTCGGCCAGCCGGTGACCGGCCGAGGTCAGTCGCTCGACCAGCAGCTGGCCGGATTTGTCGCTGCTCTCGTCACGTGTGTCGGAGATCGTCAGTACCGCGATCTGCAGTGGAATGAACGCTCTGCTCGTGCTCATGATGTCTCGTCAAGTGGTTGGCGGTGCGAAACCGGAACTCAGACCAGACCGAAGAACGGATGGACATCGACCCAGCTGCCCGGCTCCAGGGATTCACAGGCCTCGGCCAGAACGATGAAGCAGTTGGCATCGCTCATGGTGTGCAGCAGACCCGAGCCTGTGCGGCCGGTGGTGCGGACCACCAGCTCGTCGTGCTCGTCGCGCTCCAACACGGCTCGGTAGTACTCGACACGACCCGGTTTCTTGCGCAGCGTGCTGACACAGCGTGCCCGTACCAGTGGCGTCGGTCGCGGATCGCGCTCGCCCATCATGCGTCGCAGCGCCGGCTGCACGAACTCGTAGAAGGTGACCATCACCGCCACCGGATTGCCCGGCAGGCCGAAGAATACGGCGTCGCCCAGACGACCGAATGCGAGCGGGCGTCCCGGTCGGATGGCGATCTTCCAAAAGCCGACCTGACCCATGGATTCCAGGGTCTGCTTGACGTAATCGGCCTCACCGGTGGACACGCCGCCAGAGCTCAGCACCACGTCGGCCATGCTCGCCGCGCGCCTGAAGGTGGCTTCGATCTGCTCTGGCTCGTCACGCACCACGCCGAGGTCGAACACCTCCACGTCGAGACGATTGAGCATGCCGCGCAGCGTGTAGCGGTTGCTGTCGTAGACCTCGCCGGCGGTGAGCGGCTCGCCAATGGAACGCAGCTCATCGCCGGTCGAGAAGAAGGCCACACGTGGCCGTCGGAAGACACGGGCATGGGCATGTCCAAGCGACGCCAGCAAGCCCAGCTCGGCCGGCATCAGACGCATCCCGGTGCGCAACACCACGGTGCCGGCCCTCAGGTCCTCCCCGGCATGGCGGACATTGGCGCCGGATGCCACTGGCCGGTCGATACGCACGCTGTCGGTGTCGCTCTCGACCTGCTCTTGCATGATCACCGTGTCCGCGCCCTCGGGCAGCATCGCCCCGGTCATGATCCGCACCGCCTGCGCGGCCGACAGCCGGCCCTGGAATGGACGGCCGGCATACGCCGTACCCAGTACCGGAAGGGTCACGACGCCCGGTCCCAGCCGCTCGACATCGGCATGCCGGTAGGCAAAGCCATCCACCGCCGCGTTGGTGTGATTGGGCACATCGTGTGGTGCCCGCAGGTCCTCGGCGAGTATCCGATTCAGCGCGGCGTTCAACGGCACCAGCTCGGTGTGCTCGATCACCGGCGTGTGGGCGATGATGCGTCGGTTTGCCTCGGCGACCGGCAACAGCTCCGGATCCCCGGCATAGCAGATGTCCAGCTCGGCTCGGGCGTTCATGTCTGCTGTTCCTCGCGCGCCGTGTCCGATGCCGTTCGCCAACGAGCGCTGTAGTGCATCACGAACTCGGCGATCTCGATCGGCGAGTTCAGGTCAAGCCGCGGCAACGTACCCGCCTCGGTGACCGGCGCGTCGCTGGCGATCGCGATGACATGTGGGTCATGGGGAAACAGCAGCGGGCGATCCAGCTGGCGGCGATGCAGCTCGATCTTGTCGTAGGGCTCGTGCTTGAAGCCTTCGACCAGCACCAGATCCAGCTCGCTCGTGCCGATCTCCGCGAGCAGACCGTGCAGATCGGGCTCGGCACCGTCGTCGTGCTCGACCATCAGTGCGAAGCGCTTGCGTGAGCCGATCAGCATTCGATCCGCTCCGGCCTTGCGCAGCTCATAGCTGTCCTTGCCGGGGGTGTCGATGTCGAACGAATGGTGCGCATGCTTGACCACGCCGATTCGCAGGCCACGTTGCTTGAGCAGCGGCAGGAGCTGACGCAGCAGGGTGGTCTTGCCGGTGCCGCTGTAGGCAACGAATCCCAGCACCGGACAGGGATAGCTCGGTGTCGCGTGCCTTGCCTGCGCGGTGTCCGAGTGGTGCTGGTCATCGCTCGAGACGCGGGTCTGGTCGGCGGCCAGGGTCTTCTGGTCCGCGTGTGGCTGGGATTCGGATCGGGAGCATACGGTGCTCATGCGCTGGACCTTTGCAACGACCGGCCGGCGCGTCAGCCGAGACGCGGCGCGGCGTTCGCGTCCGCTCGGCTGGCGCCGCCGCGCAACGTCTGCTCGAAGCGTTCCCGCTCCTGCGGCGTATTGATGTTGATGAACATGTCCTGGCGGTCGTGGAAGTCGACGGCACAGAAGCGATGGCGAGCATACCAACGGTCGATCTTGCGCTCGCCACTGTCGAGGAATTCGGCGAGGTCGTCCGCCAGGGCTCGCGCCAGCAAGGCGAACACGGGCTGCAGCCGTTCACCGTCGTGCGCCACTGCCAGCTGACAGCCTTCGCGTTCGATGTCGGCGACCATTCGCGCCACCAGATCCCCGGCGATCACCGGTGAATCGCATGGGCAGCTCAGCAGCCAGCCGCCGGCTATATGACGCAGCCCGCTGAGCATGCCGGCCAGCGGACCGGCAAAATCGCCGACTACGTCAGACAGCACCGGGACCTCGAGCAGCGCGGCGTAGTCCGATTGATTGCGATTGGCGTTGACCACCAGGGCGTCGACCTGCGGCCGCAGGGCATCGGCGACATGCACGACCATGGCGCGCCCGGCCACCTCGATCAGTCCCTTGTCCTGACCTCCCATCCTGCGCGCCAGCCCCCCGGCCAGGATCAGCGCGGTCACGGGACCGATGTCATGCCGTGTTGTCGAAGTTGCGCTGGACATCGATTGCAGGTGCGGGGTTGCCTGGAGTCGTGGTCGAAGGGCCGTAGTCGAGGCCTATGGACCTCAGTGCGAGGCGGTCAGCGCCGCGGCGCGACTCGCCGCGGGCCGGGGCTCGGGGATGGCGTCGAATTCGATCTGTTCGGCGCCATTGTAGACGAGGAAGTGACGGCCCTTGGCGCGTGCGATCATCACCACGCCCAGATCCTGCGCCAGCTCCAGACCCATGTGCGTGATACCCGAGCGCGACAGCAGCGCCGGGATGCCCATGTTGGCGGCCTTCATCACGATTTCCGAGGTCAGCCTGCCCGTGGTGTAGAAGACCTTGTCGCCGCCCTCGACCCGGTCCAGCCACATCATTCCGGAGATCGCGTCGGCCGCGTTGTGGCGGCCGACGTCCTCGACGAAGGTCAGGATCTCGGTCCCGGCGCACAGGGCGCAGCCGTGGACCGCGCCGGCCTTACGATAGATGTCGTTGTAGGCGGCGATGTTGCCGAGCAACGCGTAGATGGTCGACTGACGCAGGCGGATTTCAGGCAGACGCAGCTCGTAGAGCTTGTCCAGGGTGCAGGAGTAGACCGTTCCCTGACCGCAACCGGTGGTGACGGTCTTCTTCTGCAGGGTCTGCTCGATGTCGGCGATACCCCGGCCGTGCACCGTGCGCACCTCGACCTGCTCGCGGTCCCAGTCGACCGCGATCTCGGCGACCTCCTCGACCCGCTCGAGCATGCGCTGATTGCGCAGGTAGCCGAGCGTCAGCGCCTCCGGGTAGGTGCCGAGCGTCATCAGTGTGACGATCTCGCGTCCGTCGACCTTGATGGTCAGTGGGAACTCGCCGGCGACCTGAAGCGCCCGCGTCTGGCCATACTCGTCCACCGCCTGCACATCGTGGGTGGGCTTGAGCCCGGCGCTGGTCATCCGCGGTCTGTAGGCCGCCTCGCTCATCAGCATGCCTCCCGTACAGCCTCCAGACGGCGGTGGCTCAGCCGCCGGTGACACTCATGTGGCGGAAGATCACCACCTGACGGTTCAGGTCGAAATCGTGACCCTTGGGCTTGATTGCCATGGAATCGCGCAGCGCCTGCTTCAATGCGTCCTCGTCACCCGGGTTGGCGCGCAACACGCGTCGCAGATCCATCGAGTGCTCCTGACCCAGGCACAGCAGCAGGCGGCCCTGCACGGTCACCCGCACCCGGTTGCAGGACTCACAGAAATTGTGACTGTGTGGAGAGATGAAGCCGACCTTGGAGCCGGTGCCCTTGATCTCGAAATATCTGGACGGCCCGCCGGTGCTGTGGGTGCTCGGCACCAGCTCGTAATGGCGGCTGATCTCCGCGCGGACCTCGTCACTGGAGAAGTAGGATTCGGCACGCTCGTGCTCGATGTCACCGAGCGGCATCTCCTCGATGAAGGAGATGTCCAGATCACGGTCCACGCAGAATCGGACCAGATCCAGGATCTCGTCCTCGTTGCGGTTGCGCATGATGACCGAGTTCAGCTTGATGCGCCGGAACGGCTCGGCCCGCGCCGCGTCGATGCCGGCCAGCACCCGGTTCAGGTCACCGGTACGGGTGATCCGCTGGAAACGGTCGGCGCGCAGGCTGTCCAGGCTGATGTTGAGTCGCTTCACGCCGGCCGCGCAGATCGAGCGCGCCAGCTTCGGCAGCTGCGAACCGTTGGTGGTGATGGTCAGCTCACGCAGGTCGGGCAGGGCGCCGAGGCGCTCGATCAACCACAGGATGTTGTTGCGAACCAGCGGCTCGCCGCCGG
>JAGRHX010000503.1 GCA_020444775.1 Gammaproteobacteria bacterium | reverse complement strand
ACCAACTGGAACATCGTGCTCGACAACATCGTGCTCGGTCCGGCGGTAGCCACGGTGCCACTACCGGCAGCCGTCTGGCTGTTTGGCGTCGCCCTCGGCTGGCTAGCACACAGCAGCCGGTCAAGACGTCGGTGCCCGAGCACACGAGCATGAGGCCGCCCCCCCATCGTCGTTCATTCCAAGCGCGTGCCCTTGCGACTCTGCTGGTTTCGCCCCTGTCCTGGTTGGCGGGTCCAGGGCACGCCTTCGAGGCGGGACAGTCGCTGCCGGACTGCCCGGCACTGCGCACTCACCGGCAGGAGACTTCAGCCGTCACGGCCGATGCTACACGGGTGCTGGTCATCGACTTCTGGGCCAGCTGGTGTGCACCGTGCAGACAGGCAATGCCTTTTCTGGACGCACTCCAAGCCGAGCTCAGCGCTCGTGGTCTGAGGGTGCTGGCCATCAACGTGGACGAGGACGGCGACGCGGCGGCCCGCTTTCTGAAGGAGCATCCGGTCGCTTATACCGTGTTGTTCGATCCCGCGGGCGAATGCGCGCGTGCCTTCATGCTGCCGGCGATGCCCAGCACCTATGTGGTCAGCGCCGATGGGCTGATCCAGGCGGTACACCATGGCTTCCGGCGCGGTGATGCGGCGCGCATCAGGGCCAGCGTGCTGTCCCTGATGTAACGATGAAACGCTGTTCCATAGGCGTCCTGGGCCTGCTGCTCGCGTGCATCTTCGTGAACGGCTGCGCCGAGCACGTGCAGCCCTGGGAGCGTGGTCGACTGGCCCGCCGAGAAATGGCCATTGCGCCCTCACCGGCGCTGAGCGCGCTGCGCGCACACATTCATGACAGCCGCGAAGCAGCCTCCGGCGGCATAGGCGTGCAGGCGGGTGGCTGTGGCTGCAGGTGACCGGCGTTGTCAGGCCCTCGCAGCGCTCACCGCGGCGGCCCTCGGTCTGCCCGGCATCGGACCACGCGCCGCGCAACCGAGTGACCAGGCTCACGCGACCGTTCAGGTTGGTCTGTACAGGGAAGGCGGCGCCCGCATCGATGCCCGCATCCTCCACCTCGATGCCGGCTTGCCACTACCCGCGGGCAGCGAGCTGACGCTGGAGATCGACCAGGACATCTATTCCGGCGCTACACCGAGCTTCAGCGTGCCCGCCGCGATGACCGGACGGCCGAAGCAGCAGCTGGGCCAACAACGCTACACACCGGCCGATGTGATAAGCGCCGCCTCACCGGTGCTGGGCACCTTCGAGATCACCAACAGCATGCAGGGCTACAAGGCCTTTCAATCCGCCCTGCTCGACTATCTGCTGCGCAGTCCACCCGCTGAGCAAACTGTGCAGGGTGGGCTGGCTGCCGGCTACGCCGCGGTCCTGGAAGCGGCAATACCCACCGGGGATCCGGTCCGACCGGTGATGACGGCACAGCCCAGCGAGACCCGCAATCAGTTGCGCTTGGGACTCACCAGCGCCGTCGACCAGGCATCCCTGTCAGTCTCTGGTGGACTGTCGGACGAACCCGATTTCAAGTCGCATTTCGTGAGCCTGGCGCTGGGCCTCGAACTGCCAGGTGCCCAGACCAGGATCGACCTCGACTACGCCCTGACCTTCAACCAGATCGAGCGGTCCCGCGCTCACGGCGATGTCGAGCACGTACACGACGGCGACGTGGCATACCCGGAACTGCGAGAGCGCAGCCGTGAGCATCGCGCCGGCGCCAGCGCTTCAAGAATTCTCTCGAAGAACACCTTGGTGCAGCTTGGCGTATCTCACGCCCGCCAGCGTGGCTATCTGAGCAACCCGTACAAGCTGGTGTACATACGGGGCGAGATCACGCCTGAGGAATACGCCGCCATGAACCTGCAGCAGGCCGTGTTCCAGGACGTGACCGAGCTCCAGGTGGCCGGCGTGGAGCTGTTTCACGAGGTACGGCCACGCAAGCGGAATCTTTGGAATATCTCGACTCGACTACGTCACCACGTCGATAGAGTCGATGCCGCGATACATCTGGATTACAGTCTGTTCCGCGATGATTGGCACATCACAGCGCACACGCTGGAGGCACAGTGGCACCAACCATTGCCGGGCGGCATCGTCGTTGCGCCCAGGATCCGCTTCTACAGCCAGTCCGCGGCCGACTTCTATGCGCCATACTTCCTGGCGCCGCGCGAGGACGGTCTGTATTCCAGTGACTATCGCCTCTCCGCGTACGGCACCCTCAGCGGTGGTGTCAGTCTGGACGCTCTGCTCGGCGACGATGCGCATCTTCAGGCAGGTTTCGAGTACAAGCTTCACCGTGGCGGATTGGGACTCGGCGATGGTGGCTCCGCGGCATTCGATTTCGATGCCCTCATGGTGCACGCCGCGATCGAGCTACCTCTGGAGTCATCCGCCAGCCCCAGGCGCGTAGCTGCCCACGGACATCGCACGCATGCACATTCAGCTGCAACGACCGACCACCGCCCCCATCCACTGATTCCAAGCGGCATCCAGTTCGCACACGGGCTGAATCGAGCCGGTGATTGGATGCTGGGCTACCACTTCATGCGTCGCCAGGACGAGGATCGGATGCTTCACGGGCGTCATGGCGCCGCCGACGCCGAACTGGCGAGCCGGGCATGCGTAGACCAGCCCTGCACGCATGTGCCATCGCGCAAGCTCATGCACATGCACATGCTGCATCTGATGTACGCGCCAACATCCTGGCTCACGCTTTCACTGATGCCTTCGCTGCACAACATGCGCATGCAGATGCGACCGCTCGATGGTACCACGGCCAGCGACCTGCACACGCACGAACATCGATCAGACGGACTGGGAGACACGCAGATTGGCGCACTCGCCAGCCCCGTCGATGTCGACGGCCATCGACTCCAGCTGGGTCTTGCCTTGAGCATACCCAGCGGCGCCCTGGATGCGACCCTGGAAGACGCCACGACGCGCTCTGCTCGCCTCCAGGGCTACGCCATGCAACGGGGCAGCGGCACCTTCGACCTCACCCCCAGCATCACCTATACATTCGCCAACGATGTCTGGACGCTCGGCGCGCAACTACTTGCCACCCGCAGATTGGAGGAACGCAATGCCAGCGGCTATCGGCTCGGCGATCGGCTGCAGAGCGCCCTGTGGGCCGGCGCGCGGCTCAGCGATCAGGTCGGCGCGACCCTACGCGGCAGCTGGACCTGGGAGGATGACATCCAGGGCGTCGCTCAACGTGCGAACGCCGGAGTCAGCCCCGGAGACCATCCTACGAATCACGGCCACGAGCTGTTGGAGCTCGGCCTTGGCCTGACGCTACGAATGCCACACGGACGCTTCGACGGACATACACTCAGCGCGGAATGGGTGGAGCCGATTCGACAGGATCTGCGGGGTTACCAGATCGAACGGGGCGGCACGCTCAATGTATCGTGGCAATATCACTTTTGATGGAAGGCGAGTGACGAAAGCCGAGAAGCATGGGCACACCGCTTTCGCGTCACTGATCGACGATGCAGCCATCAAGGTCATCCATCGATGAGCACATTGCGATCGTATCGGTTCCGATTCAAGGCGATGGGCAGCCCGTGCGAGATACGACTCTACGCGCCCAACGCCAAGACTGCACGCGCCATCCAAGCCGCGGGCATGGCCGACATCGACCGGCTCGAAGGTCGTTATTCACGCTTTGACCGGTACAGCCTGTTATCCGAGATCAACCGCGTCGCAGCGCAGGGCGGATCACTATGTGTCGACCCGGAGACGGCCGCGCTGCTGGACTACGCCCGAACCTGCCATGAACAAAGCGATGGCTTGTTCGACATCACCACCGGTGCATTGCAGCGTCTGTGGCGATCCGATGCCGACGGCCTGCCCGAGGCAGACATGGTCCAGCGCTTGCGTGAGCGTGTCGGCTGGCAACATCTGTGCTGGAACCCGCCGCGCCTCAGCTTCGACCGGCCAGGGCTGGAGCTGGACCTGGGTGGAATCGTCAAGGAGTATGCGGCCGACCACGCCGCCGCCACCTGCAGAGACCACGGTGCAGAGCATGGTCTGGTCAATCTCGGCGGCGACATCCGCGTCATCGGACCACACCCCGATGGTACGCCATGGTCGGTCGCGGTGGCGCATCCGCGCCAGGCAAACAGCGCCTGGCGACGCGTCTCGCTATCTTCAGGTGCGATCGCATCGAGCGGTGACTATGCTCGCTGTCGCGTCGTGAACGGCGTGCGCTATGGCCATCTATTGAACATCCGCACCGGCTGGCCGACTCGCCACCTGGCGGCGGTGACCGTGATGGCCGAGCACTGCGTGGTGGCAGGCAGTGCGTCGACGATTGCAATGCTCAAGGATCAGGATGGTCCACGCTGGCTCGGGGAGCTGGGTGTGCCACACCTGTGGATGGATGTGTACGGCCGCACGGGTGGCTCGCTTTGAATGTGCTCATCGCGGGACGGCCACGGCGCGCGCCGCGCTCAGTCCACGCTACGACGCTTGGCCAGTTTGCGCTGTAGGGTACGTCGATGCATACGCAGCGCGCGCGCCGTTGCCGAGACGTTGCCATCATTGAGCTCCAGGACGTGCTGAAGATAGTCGGATTCGCGCTGCCTGAGCGACGGCAGCGTCGCCGGAACATCCTGCGCCGGTTGTATCCGGTCCTCGAATGCACGCAGGATCTCGGCGCGTGTGGCTGGCTTGCAGACGAAATCAAAGGCGCCCAGACGCATCGCCTGCACACAGGTGGGGATCGTTCCGTAGCCACTCAACACCACGATTCGCATCTCGGCATCGATTGCGACCAATGCCTCCACCAGTTCCAGGCCATTCTCATCACCCAGGCGCAGATCCACCAGCGCATGCTCCGGACGCTGCTCCAGGGCGAGATCGAGCGCGCCCGATACCGTGTCGCGAATCCAGATTTCACGATAGGCGGGTGCCAGGATCCGTTTCAACGTGTGGGTGAGGACGTCATCGTCATCGACGATCAGAAGGCGTGTCGCCGCGTGACTCATGCCGCGGCTCCCGGCAGACCTATGGTCGCAGCGGTCATACCTTCGGTGCCGCGTGTCCAGCGAAGCGTTCCACCGGCGCGCTCTATACTGGCCCTGGCCAGGAACAAGCCGAGCCCCTGGCCTTCGTGCTTGTGGCTGGGTAGCGGCAGCAGGCTCCGCTCTGGATCCACGTCGGGCGGGAACCCGTCGCCCCAGTCCACGATTCGAATCTCCACACCGTTTCCAGTTGCTTCGACCGACACCCGCACGATGTCCGAATCCGCATCCGCCGCATTGCTGATGAGGCTGATCAAGGCATGCAGCAGGCTCAAGGAGGCATCGATGACGGTCGGCTCCTCGCCGCCCTGCATGCAAACCTTCTTGCCGGGCTGATAATGCCCGAAGCGAGCGACCGCTTCAGCCACGAAACGGCCGGCGGCGGACTTGCGCACGCTGTCCTGATAGCTGTCCTCGACCACTTGCGACAGCCGGCGCACGGCGGCCACGCTCAGACCGACCTGTTCCTCGATCAGTCCCAGGTCCTCGCGGAGCGCTGGATCCAGCTCCCCGGCCGGCGATTGCAGCGTTTCGACCAGGAGCGCAATGCTGGTCAAGGGGGTTGCCAGCTCATGGACCACGCTTGCAGCTTGTGTGCCCAACGCCACCAGCTGCTCGTCGCGAGCCGCGAGCTCACGCTGACGCCTGAGCTCGTGTTCCCGTGCGCGAAGCTGACCGGCCAGCAGGCCGACGAACACCGTGACCAACATCGCGCTGAGCACGAAGCTGATCCACATGCCGAGCACATGCACCAGGTTGCTGCTCATGTGCCGAGGCGCAACGGCGTCGACCGGCGAGTGCTCGAACAGCAATACGGTGTAGGCACAGATGGCACCGACCGTGAGCAGCATGGAAAGACGCTGCGGTAACAGATACGCCGCCGCCACGATCGGTAGCAGCAACAGCGAGACCAGCGGATTGCCAGCGCCTCCGACGAAGTAGAACACGGCGACCAGGGCAACGACGTCCAGCACCAGCTCGAGCAGGATCCGATGATTACCCCCCCGGTCATCTCCGAGGCGTCTGAGCAACA
>JAGRHX010000502.1 GCA_020444775.1 Gammaproteobacteria bacterium | reverse complement strand
GCATCGCTCTCGATCTCGGATACCACCCGATTGGAATTGATATAGCCGAGCACCCCGGTGAGCAGGGCTGGTACGAGCCCCAGAGCCAGGAACGCGGCGGTCAGTTTGGTCTCCAGCTTGATCATCTGTTTCTCCAAGCCACACGTCACAGCTTTCGTCATGTCGCTGAGCGTTCACCGCTCGCCGCCGGCCCGGCCATGCACGCAGGGCCGGCCGCGTCCCGGACCGGGTTACGCGCTGACTGCACAAAGCAGCGGCACATCCGCAGGGACCTTTAACCGGTGTCGCGTGGTGCGCTGTCATGCTGGTCAGCGCTTGTCTCATGTAGCTCTAAAGCCCGGCGCCCAACGGACCGCTATCTGGAACGATCCGCGGCGCCGTCCCTGCACCGTGCGCTCGGGCCACGTTCCGGTCGGGTACTGAGCAGACGCTCGTTCGACCCCGCGCGGGCCAGAGTGACGCCAGACCGACGTATGGATTCCCGGGCCCGTCGACGAACGCGGATCACTCACGACCGCATGCCAGGCAGTCGAGCGTCGTGCTCGCCTCTAGACGGGGCGCGACGCGGCTCTGCGTGCGCACGGTCCATCAGGTTCGAGCACGGCCAGGTGCCGGCGGCTCGTTGGAGCAGAAGGTATGAGTGACAATCACGGGATGGACGATCTCGATGGCATGGACGAGGTCATCGAGGAGTTCCTGATCGAGAGCCAGGAAGGTCTGGACCAGGTGGACCAGGACCTGGTGGAGCTCGAGCAGGCACCCGACTCCAGGGAGATACTCACCCGCATTTTCCGTACCGTGCATACGATCAAGGGATCGTGTGGCTTCCTGGGCTTCTCCAAGCTCGAAGCGGTGGCCCACGCCGGTGAGAACCTGCTGGGCAAGCTGCGCGACGGCGAGCTGCAGATGAACGTCGAGATCACCTCGGCGTTGCTTGCCACCGCGGATGCGATCAGACAGATGCTCGGCAGTATCGAAGCGACCCGTAACGACGGTGACGATGATTTCGCCGAGCTGGTCGACACCTTGAAATGGCTGCAGGAGGCGGCGGACGCGAAGGACGAATCGACCGGCTACGCGCCACCGCTGGCCGCTGTTGATGTTGCCGTGGCCGACCCGCCGCCGTCATCCGCCGATGAAGCTGACAGCGACTTCAACGAGCGTTCCGCGGCGCCTGCCGAACCGCACGTTCCGGCTGGCGTTGCAGCGGCCGACGACGCCTGTGAGGCCACGCCGCCGACGTCGTCCGAGCTCGACGCCCAGAGCGATATCCAGAGCGATATCCAGAGCAATATCCACAGCGATATCCAGAGCGCGCCCGAGGTCGTGGCCGAATCTCGCGTCGAGGAGACACCCAGCGAGACCGCGTCCGAGCCAGTACCCCAGAGCACGCGCGAGCCCAGCGCCCGGGAGAGCACGGCCGCGCCGGGCAAGGGCGTGTCCGACAACAACATCCGGGTGGACGTCGACCTGCTCGACGACCTGATGAACCTGGTCGGCGAGCTGGTTCTGGCCCGAAACCAGATCATCCAGCTCTCGGGCCGTCAGGAGGACCCTGCGCTCACCGATGCATCGCATCGTCTCAGCCTCATCACCACCGAGCTGCAGGAAGGGATCATGAAGACCCGCATGCAGCAGATCGGGTCGGTGTGGGACAAGCTCCCGCGTCTGGTTCGTGATCTCGCGCGCACGTGCGGCAAACAAGTCCGCGTCGAGATGAAGGGCAAGGACACCGAGCTCGACCGCACGAT
>JAGRHX010000501.1 GCA_020444775.1 Gammaproteobacteria bacterium | reverse complement strand
TGGTCGGCAGCAAGTACGAGGCGGGTGGCATCGCCAAGGACGGCTCGAAGCTGGTCACGGCTGTCGCCTGCGCGCGCGTGCCGAAGCTGACCGTGATCGTCGGTGGCAGCTTCGGGGCCGGCAACTACGGCATGTGTGGACGCGCCTACAGCCCGCGCTTCTTGTGGATGTGGCCAAACGCGCGGATTTCGGTGATGGGCGGAGAACAAGCCGCGAGCGTGCTCGCCCAGGTACGCCGCGACAACCTGGAAGCGGCTGGCAAGAGCTGGTCCAGCGACGAGGAAGAAGCCTTCAAGGCACCTATCAGGGCCCAGTACGAGCATCAGGGCCACCCGTACTATGCCAGCGCGCGATTGTGGGACGACGGCGTGATCGACCCGCTGCAGACCCGCGATGTACTGGGGCTGGGTCTGAGCGCGGCCCTCAACGCACCCGTGGAGGACACCCATTTCGGCGTGTTCAGGATGTAGCCAACCGGCCGGACCGGACTCGCGCCGGCGGCCGTCCAGCTTCGACGACGCCTGCATCGACTACAAACGTTATCGGATCCACGTCAATGTTCGAAAGAATCCTGATCGCCAATCGCGGCGAGATCGCCTGCAGGGTGATTCGCACCGCCAACCGTCTAGGTGTCGAAGCGGTCGCGGTATATTCCGACGCAGACCGCGACGCCCTACACGTCGCGCTGGCCGACCGATCGGTGCATATCGGTCCCGCACCGGCCACCGAGAGCTATCTGCGCGCCGATCGAATCATCGAGGCGGCGCTGCGCTCGGGCGCGCAGGCCATCCACCCCGGCTACGGATTCCTCTCGGAGAACGCCGACTTCGCCGAAGCCTGCGTGTCCGCTGGACTGGTCTTCATCGGTCCGCCGGCCAGCGCGATCCGGGCGATGGGCGCCAAGCACGAAGCCCTGGCCCTGATGGCCCGCCACGAGGTGCCCACCCTGCCCGGTTACCGCGGCACCGATCAGAGCGACGAAGCCTTGATGGACGCGGCGCGCTCGGTCGGCTTTCCGCTGATCATCAAGCCCAGCGCCGGTGGTGGCGGCAAGGGTATGTCCATCGTTCATGACGAGGCTCGCCTGGACAAGGCCCTGGCCAGCGCGCGACGCACCGCGCGCTCCGCGTTCGGCGACGAGACCTTGATGCTCGAGCGCTATCTGCAGCGTCCACGACACGTCGAGGTGCAGGTGTTCGCCGACACGCACGGCAACACGGTGCATCTGAGCGAACGTGATTGCTCGAGCCAGCGGCGGCACCAGAAGGTCGTCGAGGAAGCCCCGGCGCCGTTCTTGGAGGCAGCGACACGCGACGGTCTGCATCAGGCCGCGATCAATGCCGCACGGGCCGTGGACTACGTGGGCGCGGGCACCATCGAGTTCCTGCTCGAGGACCGCCCGGGTGGCGGCTTCTACTTCATGGAGATGAACACGCGTCTACAGGTCGAGCATCCGGTGACCGAGAAGGTGATGGGTCTGGATCTCATCGAGTGGCAGCTGCGGGTCGCCGCCGGCGAGCAGTTGCCGCTCTCCCAGGAGCAGCTCACACCACGTGGGCATGCCATCGAGGTGCGGCTGTACGCCGAGAATCCAGCCAAGCGCTTC
>JAGRHX010000500.1 GCA_020444775.1 Gammaproteobacteria bacterium | reverse complement strand
CCTCCGGCGCGCAGCTCACCAGCAGACCACCGCTGGTCTGTGGATCGCGAAGCAGATTGAGCACGGGCTCGCTCAACGTCCCCTGGACATCCACCTGGTCGCCGTAGCTCGCCCAGTTGCGGCCCGCGGCACCGGTGTTGTAGCCGCGCTCGGCGTAGGCACGCGCCGCCGGTAGCACCGGCACGGCCTCGGCCTCGACGCTGGCGCCCAGCGCCGAGCCGCGACACACCTCGAGCAGATGGCCGAGCAGTCCGAACCCGGTCACGTCGGTGAGCGCGTGCACGCCTTCCATCTCGGACAGCGCGGCGCCGACCGAGTTGAGGAGCGTCGCGGTGGCGATCATCTGCGCGTAGGCGTCCCGGTCCAGCTCGTTCTTGTTCTCGGCCGCGCTCAGGATCCCGACGCCGAGCGGCTTACCGAGAATCAGCCGGTCACCGGCACGGGCATCGGCGTTACGCCGCACCCGCTCAGGATGCACCACACCGATCGCGACCAGACCGTAGATCGGCTCGGTCAGATCGATCGTGTGTCCACCGGCAATGGGCACCCCGGCCTGCTCGCAGACCGCGGCCCCGCCGGCGAAGATCCGGCCGATGGTCTCGGTCGAGACCCTGGCCAGCGGCACGCCGGCCAGGGCCAGCGCGAACAGCGGCCTGCCGCCCATCGCGTAGACGTCGGACAGGGCATTGGCGGCCGCTATCCGGCCGAAGTCGTATGGATCGTCGACCACCGGCATGAAGAAGTCGGTAGTCGCGACGATCGCTTGCGAATCGTTCAGCTTATAGACCGCGGCGTCGTCGGCGGTATGGTTGCCGACCAGCAGATTGGGATCGGCATAATGCGGCGGCAGCGCGGAGAGCAGCTCGGCTAGCACCGACGGTGCTAGTTTGCAGCCTCAGCCACCGCCGTGCGACAGCGCGGTCAGACGTTGCTCGTTTGCATCCACCGTTGGAGTCTCCGGGTTCGTCGATGGCCGTGCCTCGCGCACGGCGCGTGGGCCGGATTCTACCCTGTGACTCCGGCCCTCGAGAGGCAAGCGCGGCAGCACCGGCGCGCCGGTTTGTCTGCCTGTTCGGTGAGTCATATAGTGCCTCAACTTACATCGCATGTGAGTCACAGCAAGTGAACCAGCTCACCATTCGTGGATTCGGAGACGACCTGCGGCGCGAGATCGAGGCGCTGGCGCGCGAGCAGGGTATCTCGCTGAACAAGGCGGCGGTCCTGCTCATCCGACGGGGTGCGGGGCTTGATGACGAAAGGGCGAACTCGAAGGTCATCGGCCATTCACTCGACGAGTTCATCGGCTCCTGGACGGGGCAAGAGGAGGCGGAGTTCCTCGGCTCCATCGAGGCGATGGAGCAGATCGATGACGAGCTGTGGCGATGAGAGTGCTGCTCGACACGAAAGCCTACTCCGCGTTGATGGCGGACCGGGGGCCCGTGGCAGACATCGTCCGCCGTGCCGATGCGGTGCTCCTGTCCGCTGTCGTGCTGGGCGAGTTGCTGTTCGGATTCAGAAATGGCTCCCGCTACGACGAGAACCGAGCACAGCTCGATGCGTTCCTCTCCCGAAGGTTCGTCCGGACGCTTGAAGTCACACTGGAGAGCGCTGAGCGCTTCGGCTTGATCGCCGCGCAGCTACGCCGACGCGGCACGCCGATTCCGACCAACGACGTCTGGATCGCCGCTCATGCGATGGAATCGGGAGGCCAGCTGCTGTCCTTCGACCGGCATTTCGAGGCGGTCGACGGCCTCCTGTGGAGACACCTCGGCGGCGAGTAGAGACGCCTCGGGACGCGCGCGCGGCGGCACCCGCGCGTCGTCAGAGATCGGCGGGTTAGGATGACCAGGCCACAGTCAGCCGACGAAGGAGGAAAGGATGGCCGGTCATGCTGGCTCGAAACGGGTGATCTACGCGGCGCTTGCGGGCAACGCCCTGATTGCGCTGACCAAGTTCGCCGCGAGCCTGTACACGGGCTCGTCCGCGATGCTCTCCGAGGCCGTGCATTCCCTGGTCGATACCGGCAACCAGGGTCTGCTCCTGCTTGGTCTCGCCCGCTCGCGGCGTCCCGCCGACGAATCGCATCCGTTCGGTTATGGCATGGAGCTCTACTTCTGGAGCTTTGTGGTCGCGATCCTGATCTTCGGCCTGGGCGCCGGCATCTCGTTCTACGAGGGTCTTAAGAAGCTCCACGACCCGCATCCGGTCACCAGCTTCTGGGTGAACTACGTGGTGCTGGGGATCGCGCTGGTCTTCGAGGGTCTGGCTTGGAGCGTGGCGCTGCGCGAGTTCAATCGGGTGCGCGGTCAACGTGGCCTCATCGAAGAGGTCCGGCGCTCCAAGGATCCGACCGTCTTCACCGTGCTGTTCGAGGACAGCGCCGCCATGCTCGGCCTGCTGATTGCGCTCGCCGGTCTGCTGGCGACACAGTTCCTGCACATCGAATGGGCAGACGCCGCGGCATCGATGCTGATCGGCGTGATTCTCGCGTTGACCGCGATGGGCCTGGCCTATGAGACCAAGGGCCTGCTGACCGGTGAATCAGCACGCAACTCCACCGTGCAGGGCATCCAGGGCCTGCTGCTCGGCGAGCCGTCGGTGCGCTCGGTGAACGAGTTGCTGACCGTGCATTTCGGACCCGACGACGTGCTCGCCAACATCAGCCTGGACTTCGTCGACGGCACCAGTCTTGCCGAGGTGGAGCAGACGGTGGCGCGACTGGAACGCCGCATCAAGTCGCGATTCCCGGCCATCACCCGGGTGTTCCTGGAGGTGCAGGCACGCGAGCACCACGAGCAGGACGCAGCGAGATCGGCGGCTGACGAGGACTGACGGCGCAAACCGCTCATGGATGCCCGCGGCACGCTCGAACAGCTGACGACGCTGACCCGGCACTCCCACCCGGGGCTCGTCAGCGAGCCAGGACCGCGACCCCGGAAATGCCCTTGCCCTTGTCCGATAGCCCGAAGCTGGTGATGAGCCCTTCGGCCCGGCTGCCCAGGAACTGACCGGAGGCGATAGCCCTGGCATCCGACGAGCAACCCCCCGGGCAGGACAGGTTCATGAGCTTGATATGGCCGCCGACGAAATCCCGGATCGTGCGGTCCTTGTCGGGCAACAGTGGATTGCCGACGCTGTCGACGTTGGCCGCGGTGAAGCGCTGACTGCCGACCGCGGCGACCACCCGGTAGCCGATGGTCCCAAGACTCTGGTCGGACGCGAACTTGCCCGAAGCGGTCACGCCCAGCAGATTGGCCACCGCCGCCTGCGAGGTGGTGAATACGCCGTCCTGGTCGACCACGGCGATGCCACGCAGGTCGCTGAAGCTGAACGAGGTACCACCGAGATTCTGCAACTGGGCAACGGTCGTGGTATTCGGCGACAGCGCGAACGGGAAACCACCCAACCCGGGATGGGGCACACCGTCTTCGACGATCTCGAAGTTGCCCTGCCAGATGCCCCAGACACCGCCGGACTGGGCGCCCGTCGAGAACTGCCCGGTGACTACCGGCTTGGATTGATTGGCGACGAAGCGGAAGCTGCCGCCGGCATCCTCGGTGCCGACCAATACCGGTAATTGCTGGTCATCGACCAGGATCAGGCCGTTGTTGATGCCCTGGATCACCGTGCCGGTGCTGGCGGCGGTCTCACCCGAGACCTTGGCGAAGGTGGCACCGACCATCGAGGTCCCCACCGGCGCCACCTTGGGCGCGGTCAAGCTGACCTGCTCGGTATCGACCGACAACGGTAATCGGCTGCTCTCCACCGGCGGCAGCAGCGCCAGCCCGGGCAACGGCGCGAGTGGCACCGGGCGTAGCGGCTTGCCGGCGGTCGGGATCGGATCATCCGGTTTGCCCGCGGTGGAACCGACCACCGGGTCGCCGGCTTCGAGCCGCGCGGGCTCCGGTCCGTCAGGGGTGCCGGCCTGGCGGCGCGGCGCACCTCTTCCGTCGCGGCCCCGACGTGCATCGCCGGGCGCCCCGTCTGGACCGCCGTCCCCGGGTGCGGCCGCCTCAGGTGGAGGACCGGGTTCGGATCCGCTCTCGGCGTCGGGCTCGCCCCGCCCTGCGCCGGCCCCGCCCGGGCCTGGCGCCCGACCGGCGCCCGGTCCGATCGAACCGCTGGCGAACGGAAATCGGGCGGCGAATCGAGGTGCCTGATCGGGCAATGCGCTGACCACGTCCCCGACCCGACTGACCAGTGAGAATGCCGCACCACTGCGATCGGTGCTGGTCACGATGTGGCTGCCCTGCAGGGTCTGCAGCGCGCTCAGCCCGCTCACCGGATCGTGGCCGATGAGCGCGTCCGAGCCGCGTATGCCGATGGAGATGGTCGGCGTGGTGACCCGGTAGCCACTGCGATTGCGACGGCCGATGAGGCCCGAGATCGCCCTGAAGGTGCCACGCAGCAGGGACATGACGCTGCGGTTCTCGGCGCTGCGCTCGGACATCTGGTATTCGTCCAGCTTCAGCTCGCTGTCCGGACGCAGCGATAGCACCGCGTCGTCGATCATCCGTAGCTGGGCAATCGAGCTGGCACTGGTGCTGATCACATCGCCGCCTTCGACCGGGCTGCCGCGGGTCACGAAGCGGCTCTCACCGGACGCGCTGGTCACCTGCACCCGCCCGTGCACGAACTGGAATCGGCCCACGGCCGCATCGGCGAGCCTCGCGACAACCAGCAGTGGCAGCGTCAGGAGCAGGATGCAGCAGAATTGCGATGGAGCGTGGCGGTTCATCTTGGCACCTGTGGCCATTGTTCGCGGTTCAGCGGTCTGGACGAGCTTGCGTCATCACGCGCCGGCCAACGCCGAGCGCCCGCACTCGACGATCAGCGAAAATCGCGTCTGACGAACACGGCGGCTTCCAGACGCTGGTAGCTGTTGATGTCGATGTTCGACCAGTTGCGGGTCAGCTTGAGCTGCGGAGACAGACTCCACAGCGGCTCGAACTGCCAGCGCAGCACGCCCTGCAGCTCGGCGAAGCGATCGTTACGCTTGCGCTGGAACAAGCCGTTCTGGATGTCGTAATGGGTGAGCTGGGCGCCACCGACGACGCTGCCCTCGAGGTCAGCCGAGATGCGGTGGTTGAGCCCCAGCCGCAGGCCGACGAGGGCGCCGTCGCCGTCGATCCGAGCCTTGGTGTCGTTGTCGCGGCCGCCGTAGACGCTACCGGACAACGCGGTCAGCCGGCGCGAGCCCGGTTGCCAGACGCCACCCACGCCAAACAGGAACAGATTGGAGTCGCTCGAGCTGTTGGCATCGCTGGTGTAGCGCACCCGCGAATGCTGCGCGAATCCGACCAGCTGCAGGCTGGTGTCCACATCCCGGATCCAGGTCACACCGACGCTCAGAACCTTTCGGTACTGCTCGTAGTCCAGATCCATCTGCTCATGACGTGCATTGACCGCGACGGTGTTGAATCCTGACCGGTACTGCAGCGTGCCGTGCAGCTGCGGATCGACCTCGTCGAACTCGACTCGTTTCCGATACAACCTCGCGCGGATGTCCGCGCCGATGCTGGATGACCAGCCTCGGGCGATCTCCTGATCCCAGCGAGCCCCCACCCTCAGGGCGCCGAATGCATCGGCACGCTGGGTGCTGCTGCCGGACAGACTGACGCTGGTACCGAGCACGGGCACGAACACGCTCTCGCGCGCGGTGGCATTGGCGACGTTGCTGTCATGACCCAGCCCGAGCTCGGCGTAGGCGCTCAGCTCGGTGCCGCTCTGGCGTTGCTCGATGGCCTGCAGATACTCGTCGATGACCTGGCGCGCCGCATCCGGCGGCCGCTCCTCACGCAGCTCGAGCAGACTCTCGCGCGCCTCGTCCAGCTGCCCGAGCGCGAACCGGGCACGGGCCATGTC
>JAGRHX010000499.1 GCA_020444775.1 Gammaproteobacteria bacterium | reverse complement strand
TTGCGCTGCAAATTCACGGTGGCCACGGATACATCCGCGCGCAGGGGATCGAGCAGTTCGTTCGAGACGCGCGCATCTGCCAGATATACGAAGGTACCAACGGCGTGCAGGCACTCGATCTCGTTGGCCGCAAGCTACCCGAGAACGCCGGGCGCCTGTTGCGCCGTTTCTTTCATCCGATCGCAAACTACATCGAACGCCACCAGGATGATCCCGCGCTGCGCGACCTGGTGCAGCAGCTCGCCAAGGCCTTCGGCCGGCTGCAACGTGCCACGGCGCATGTGGCCTTCACCGGGCGAAGCGATCCCAACCAGGCGCTGTGCGGCGCCAGCGATTATCTGCGTCTGTTCGGGCTGGTGGCGCTCGGCTACGTGTGGTGCCGGACCGCGCAGTGCGCGCTGCGTGCCGACGGCGGGTTGAGTGCGGGCTTCTACCAGGCAAAGCTCGACACCGCGCGCTTCTATATGGATCGCATGTTGCCCGAAACCGGCGCTCTGCTCGCCGGCATCATGGCGGACGGTGACACGGTGATGGGCTTCGACGAGGCAGCGTTCTGATCGTCGGTACGATTCATACGGGTTGGAGGTGGACGATGGCGAAGGAGATATTGGTCGAGCGCGACGGTCGTGTCGCGCACCTGATACTGAATCGACCGGAGGTGCTGAACGCCTTGAACGCCGAAATGGCGACCGCGCTGCGAGATGCCGCGCTGGCGCTGGGCGAGGATCCGGCGGTGCGCTGCGTAGTGGTGCGGGGCGCAGGCGAGCATTTCATGGCAGGTGGTGATATCGCCTGGTTCCGGCAGCTCGGTGAGCGACCGGCCGACGAACGGCGGGCGACCATCCGTGCCTTGATCGGCACGGTGCACGAAGCCATCCGACTCATTCGCAGCATGCCGAAGCCAGTCGTGGCGAGCGCCAGGGGTGGTTGCGCGGGCTTCGGTCTGAGCCTGCTGTCGGCCTGTGATCTCGCGCTGGTCGCCGACAAGACCACATTGAGCCTCGCCTACTGCAAGATCGGCGCGTCACCCGACGGTGGTAGCACCTACAGTCTGCCACGCGCGATAGGTCTCAAGCAGACCATGGCGCTGGCTTTGCTCGGCGATCGCGTCACCCCAGAGCAGGCTCTGAGCATGGGCCTGGTCAACGAGGTCGTGCCGGTGACGGAACTCGAGCGGCGTACCCAGGCGCTGGCCGAGCGTCTCGCACGGGGACCGCGCGAGACGCTGGCGCGTACCAAGCAGCTGGTCAATCAGTCGCTGCACGCAAGTCTTGCCGATCAGTTGCTCGCCGAGCAGCTGTGCTTCGTGGAGGGCGCGGGTGGCGACGAATTTCTCGAAGGGGTGCGGGCCTTCATGGACAAGCGCGCGCCCGACTTCGGCTGAGCAACGGCCATCAGCCGAGCCCTGGCTCGATATCCAGTGCCCCGTAGGAGAGGTACCACAGGCGCTTCAGTCGAAGCGCCAGCTGAGCTGAGCGCTGAGGATGTCGGAGTGGGACGAGTAGGTGCCGTTGAGGGTGGCGCGCGTATCGTTGCTGCGCGCGATCACGGTGTCGGGGATCTCCAGCCGCGCATAGCCTACGTCCAGGCTGACCTTCCGCGGCACCAGCTCAAAGCTGCCACCCAGCGCGATCCACCAGCGATCGTTGTCGGGTAGACGCGGAGTGCGCAAGGTCGGATCGTGCACTGGTGATTGGTCCCAGGCGAATCCCGCGCGCAGCGTCACGCGGTCGTTGTAGTAGTGCTGCAGACCGGCGCTGAGCCGCCATGCGCTGTCCCACTGTAGATTCTCGATGGCGACACCGTCTCCAGTGGTGGTCGGATTGTCGTAGACGATGCGCAGCTCCGGGATGCTGCTCCAGTCCGTCCACGTCGCGTCACCCATGATTGCCCAGCGCTCGTGAAAACGGTGATACGCGCTCACCGCGACCTGTTGTGGCAGGTCGGCGGCGACGCTGATGCCACCGTCGGCGAAGGCGCGCCGTACCGCGGCATCCAGGGTTGCGTTGGTCGCGATGCGAGCCGGTACGTCGAAGCGCACCTTGCCATCCAGCTCGTGGTTGACCTCCGAACGGTAGCCGACCGTCAGCCGGGTGCGTTGGTCGGGTTCGACCATCACGCCGACGTTGTAGCCGAAACTGATGTCGTCCGCCTTGTTCTCGGTGTGGCCGTCGTTGCCACCTTGTCCCGGCCCGCGAGCGATGCCTGTGCAGGTCGACGAAAGGGTGCCGGCCGGCAGCGAGAGTTGGCCTTCCAGGCCGGTGCCGGTGCTCGCGCATACCGCCGTGAAGTCGATGGCGCTGGTCAGCTTGGCATCGATGTACTGTGCGCTGACACCGGCGCCGATCGACAGCCAGTCGTTGAAGCGCCAGGCCAGGGATGGATTCAGGTTGAAGGTCCTGATCTCCGATTCTATGGCGTGATATCGGCCCTTCCAGTCGCTCGGATATTTGGTCGCGAGTCCGAATGGAACGTTCAGGGCCAGACCGAAGTACAGTCGGTCCTCTATGAGATTACGCACGTAGTAGAGATTGGGAACCACCGCACGCTCGCCACCATCGTCGGTAGCACGGGTCCCGGCAAGCAGCGCGGCCGGCGAACCGGCCTGGGTGGAGCCGGAGTCGCTGAATTCGAAGGTGGGTTCGATCAGATGCGCGCCGACCTGCGCCTGATCCGGCAGACGCGTCATGCTGGCCGGGTTGAACCAGACGCTGCTGGCGTCCTCGGCAACCGCGCCACCGCCTGCGAAGGCATTTCCCATGCCCTTGGCGCTATGCTCGATGAGTGCGAAACCTGCTGCTCGAGTGGTCGTGCTGGCCGCAAGTGATGCCAACAGAGAAGCCGCCAATGCAGCGTATGCCCGTCCACGGCAGCGCTTGAGAGTCGACATGGTCCTACCCCGATACTGAAAAAGCCAGCCAATCATTGGCTCCGGTGCTTGGCCATGGAGCACGTTCACGACGCTGGCGTGATCCGGCAGCCCAGGCCGGCTCGTGCGCAGTCGCGCCGCGGTCGCGGCACCGGCTCGAGGTTGCGGGCGCGAGGCCCGAACGGTCCGGTGTAATCGCCATGGAGTCGACGAGCATACTAATGGGGGTGCGGTCCAAGTCAATATAAGGTAGGTGGGCCCACGCCGATGGTGTTGCGGGCGTGGTTCGATTCATGCGGAGGGTTCGCCAGGCGGTGCGGTTCCGGCACACGACCGGCGGGGAACACGGCTGAACCGCATTGCTCGATGGCCGATGTAGTGATGAGCGCCTCGTGCAGCGGGACGGTGTCACCCGTGAGTCTTGTGGTGCAGCGCGCAATCAGACATTCGTGCTTGCTCTGGATTGGAGCGTGCCGCGATCCTTGAAGAACAGCCGAGGCCCGGGCGGGGCCAGGCACGGTGCCGAACAGTGGTGAATCCATGCAGAAGATCTGGCTGAACAGTTATCCGCCGGCCACCCCCGCAGAGATCGATCCGAGCTCGGTGGTCACACTCGTCGAGATGTTCGAGGCCGCGGTGCGCGAGTACGGCGAGCAACCGGCTTTTGCCAACCTCGGCGCCAGCCTGAGCTTCGCGCGCTTGGACGAGCTGTCCGACCGCTTCGCCGCCTACCTGCAGCACCACACCGATCTGGTCCCGGGCGACCGCATGGCGCTGATGATGCCGAACCTGCTGCAGTACCCGGTCGCCCTGTTCGGGGCCTTGAAAGCCGGGTTGACGGTGGTCAACGTCAACCCGCTGTACACGGCTCGCGAGCTCAGACACCAGCTACGCGACTCGGGGGCCCGAGGTATCGTGATCGTGGAGAACTTCGCCCACGTGCTCCAGGAGGTGCGTGCCGAGACGCCGCTGCAGACCGTGATCACGACGCGTATCGGCGATCTGCTGCCGTGGCCGAAGCGTTTGCTGGTGGACCTCGTCGTCAAGCATGTCAAGAAGCAGGTGCCACCGTTCGCGCTGGATGGCGCGGTCGGCTTCGCAGAGGTGATGAGGCGTTGCAGCGGGCGCAAGCCGGAACGGGTCGACGTCGGGTTGGACGACGTCGCATTTCTACAATACACCGGCGGCACCACCGGGCTCGCCAAGGGGGCGATGCTGACCCATGGGAACATTGCATCCAATGTCGTGCAGGCGAGCACCTGGCTCGGACCGTATCTGGAGCGTGGTAGCGAGACTATCATCACGGCGCTGCCTCTCTATCACATCTTTGCGCTGACAGCGAACTGCCTCACCTATCTGCGTAGCGGTGGGCTGAACGTGCTGATTACCAATCCACGCGATCTGCCGGCGTTGATCAAGGAGCTGAGTCGATACCGATTCACCGCGATCACCGGCGTCAA
>JAGRHX010000498.1 GCA_020444775.1 Gammaproteobacteria bacterium | reverse complement strand
CGGCGCTTGTTGGAGGTGCAGCCCGACCGGGTTTTCTTGATCTTGCATGGGCGTGGCGGTGAGGACGGTCGGATCCAGGGACTGCTGGAATCCCTGGGCATCCCCTATACGGGCAGCGGTGTCCTCGGCTCGGCGTTGTCCATGGACAAGCGAAGGGCGAAGCAGATCTGGCAGGCCGTTGGATTGCCGACCCCGATCTACGAGGTTGTCACCAACCGTGCGGCGCTGGACGCGGCGGTGGCCCGTATCGGTCTGCCGGTGTTCGTCAAGCCGGTACGAGAGGGATCCAGTGTCGGCGCCACACCGGTACGTCGCGCCGACCAGCTCGACACAGCCTGGCACGCGGCTGCCGCGGCCGATGCCGAGGTGCTGGTCGAGAAGCTGATTGAAGGCCACGAGTACACCGTGGCGATTCTCGGTGGACGTGCGTTGCCCGTGATTCGGTTGGAGCCGTGTCGGGATTTCTATGACTACGAGGCCAAGTACGCGGACGACGCGGGTACCCGATACCACTGTCCTTGCGGTCTGTCCGCGGACGAGGAAGCCCACATTCAGTCGCTCTGCCTGCAAGCCTTTGAAGCTCTGGACGGCCGTGGCTGGGGGCGGGTGGATCTGATGCGGGGAGAAGATGGTCGCGTATGGTTGCTCGAGCTGAACACGGCACCGGGTATGACCGGTCACAGCCTCGTGCCGATGGCCGCGGCTCGGATCGGATTGAGCTTCGAAGAGCTCGTATTGCAGATAACGGAGTCAACGCTTTGACTAGCAGCAAGGGACGCAATTGGGTGGCGCTTGCCTTGTTGGCACTGCTCGGGCTGGCCGTATATGGCATCAAGGGGGTGGTCGACTCACGCGGTGTCGTGTCGGTGCGTGTATCCGGCGACCTGGTGCGCGTGGATCGCGATGCGCTGCGCCGAGTGGTGGGGCCGCATCTGCACAGTGGCTTGCTGGAAGTGGACGTGGAGGCGGTGCGTGCAGCAGCCAGCGAACTGCCCTGGGTGCGCGCGGTCACCGTCAGACGCGAATGGCCGGATCGTATCGATCTGCGGATCGTCGAACGGACTCCGGTGGCGACCTGGAACGAGCAGCAGCTCCTGGAAGCAGATGCGACCTTGTTCAGTCCACCCGAGACCGACGACCTGCAACGCGGGTTGGCCAGTCTGAGTGGGCCGCAAGGCCGACACTCCGAGGTGTTGATGCGCTACAAGCAGCTCGCACTACTGTTCGGAACATTCGGCGGCGGGGTGGACCGGGTTTCGCTGGCGCCGCGTGGTGCGTGGGATCTCGGCTTTGCCAATGGCATGACCATGCGCCTTGGGCCGAATCCCGATTTCGAACAATTGCGTGGTTATGCACGGGTGCTGCCGGAGCTGTTCGGCGGGCGACTGCCCAACGTGATGAGCATAGACCTGCGTTACGCAAACGGCTTTGCAGTGCGTTGGCGGGACGATTCACTCACCGCGAGCGCGGATACGAGGAGTTGGCTCCGGTGAAGAAGCATGATCGCAACCTGATTGTGGGCCTGGACATCGGAACGTCCAAGGTATGCGCAATCGTCGGAGAGGTCACGGTCGACGGTGGAATCGAGATCATCGGTCTAGGCTTTCATCCGTCCAAGGGGCTGAAGAAGGGCGTCGTCGTCAACATCGAATCCACGGTGCAGTCGATTCAACGGGCCGTCGAGGAAGCCGAGCTGATGGCTGGTTGTCAGATCAACTCGGTCTATGCCGGTATCGCGGGTAGTCATATTCGGAGCCTGAACTCGCACGGCATCGTTGCCATCAAGGATCACGAGGTCAAGCAGGAGGACGTGGAGCGGGTCATCGATGCGGCGCGGGCCGTGGCGATCCCGGCCGACCAACGCATCCTGCATATTCTGCCCCAGGAGTTCATCATCGATAACCAGGATGGCATCAAGGACCCGTTCGGCATGTCCGGGGTGCGTCTGGAATCGCGTGTGCACATGGTCACCGGCGCGGTGTCGGCTGCCCAGAACATCATCAAGTGCGTGCGCCG
>JAGRHX010000497.1 GCA_020444775.1 Gammaproteobacteria bacterium | reverse complement strand
CGAGCAGCGGCTCTAGCCAGGCGCGCTTGTGCTCCTCGTTGCCGTAGCGCTCGATGGTCTCCATGTTGCCCGTGTCGGGTGCCGAGCAATTGAACACCTCCGGCGCCCAGCCGACCCGGCCCATGACCTCGCACAGCGGCGCATACTCCAGATTGGTGAGCCCGGCGCCGCGCTCGCTCTCTGGGAGGAACAGATTCCACAGCCCCGCCTCACGAGCCTTGGCCTTCAGCTCCTCGAGGATCGGGATCTCCCGCCAACGGCTGTCACCCTCCTCGAGCTGCTGGTAGTACAGGCCCTCGTTCGGATAGACGTGCCTGTCCATGAACGCTTCCAGATGGCCCTTGAGCTGCTTGGTGCGATCGGAATACTCGAACTCCATAGAGCGCCACTCCTCGGTGATGTTGCCTTCGTTGCGAGAATGAACCGGCCGGACGCTTGTGATGGCCCGGCCATGCCGTCGCATCATAGCGTTCCATGATAGTGGTTTGGGTGGGCGACCGACCAAGCATGGGATCAATAACCTGGTCGAGACCCGCGGCGCCACGAGGCAACCCGGGCGCCTTGTAACCTACCGCGACTTGCCCCTAATCTCGGCGGTCTGGTCTCGCCGCGCCCCTGTCGCGCGGCGCTCTCGGCCCGCGAGTTGCTGCCGGCCAACGCCATACGTACAGCGAAGATAAAGAGGAGGCGAACAGACATGCCAATCGATCTACTCATCAAAGGCGCAACCATCGTCGATGGCAGCGGTGGTCCGCGCTATCGCGGCGACGTAGCGGTGCGGGACGGCCGAATCGTCGACATCGGCCGGATCACCGCTCAGGCTGCGGACGTGCTCGATGCGGATGGCCTGGTCCTCGCGCCGGGCTTCATAGACGGTCACACCCACATGGATGCGCAGGTGGCCTGGGACCCGCTCGGTAGCTGCTCCTGCTGGCATGGGGTGACCAGCGTCGTCATGGGCAATTGCGGATTCGCGCTGGCGCCCTGCAGGCCGGAGGACCGCGAATGGTTCGCGCGTTGCCTGGAGGCGGTGGAGGACATCCCTACCGAGGCCATGGTGGCCGGCATCGACTGGCAGTGGGAGACCTTTCCCCAGTATCTGGACGCGGTCGAACGCCTGCCCAAGGGTATCAACTACGGCGCCTACATCGGTCATTCCGCCCTGCGCATGTACGTGATGGGCCGGCGGGCCCTGGAAGAGGAGGCCAACGAGGACGACCTGGCGCGTATGACGCACGCCGTGGGAGAGGCCCTCGAGGCCGGGGCTTTCGGACTGTCCACCTCACGGGCGTCCACGCATGTCACGCCAGAGGGCACGCCGGTGGCCAGCCGCGTGGCCAGTTGGACCGAGCTCGAGCGTCTGGCTGGCGTGCTCGGCGCACGCAATGCCGGCATCTTGCAGCTCGGTCCGGACGTGTCGGGCGGAGAGGCGCATATGGCCTTCCTGAATCGCCTGCGTGATATCGCGATCGCGATAGGTCGTCCTACCATGTTTGGCGTGCTGTCCACGCGTCAAGGTGTCGATCCCCTGTCATGGCAGGCCCAGCTCGACTACCTGGACGCGGCGGCGCGTCAGGGCGCGCGCCTGTACGGGCAGACGACGACGCGATCGATCAATGCCTTGTTCTCGTTCGAATCCTATCTGCCCTTCGACGCGCTGCCGGCGTGGTCGGAGCTGCGCGCGCTGCCGCTGGATCAGCAGCAGGCGAGGCTACGCGATCCACAGCTGCGTGCCCGGTTGATCGCGGAGGAGTCGAGCATGCGCCCGCGCGACAATGTCTTCCAGGGTGGGGGCGCGGCGACCACCGATCCGCGTCGCCCGGATTACGCTAACCTGTTCGCTTTGCAGGGCGTGGATTGGAACGATCCGACCGTGGAACAGCTCTCGCTGGCGCGCGGCAAACACCCGGTGGAGGTGATGATCGACCTGGCGCTGGACAACGACATGCATCAACTGTTCCTGCAGCCGCTGGTCAACGAGACGCCGGATGACGTGCTGGGGATGCTCCGGCACCCTCGGACGTTGGCGACCTTCTCGGATTCCGGTGCGCACGTGTGTCAGGAGATGGGATCGTCGCTGCAGACCCACCTGCTCAGCTACTGGGTCAGGGACCGGCAACGGTTCACGCTGGAAGAGGCGATTCGCATGATCACCTTCGACAATGCGCTGGCCTTCGATCTACCCGACCGGGGGCTGGTACGGCGCGGCTTCGCGGCGGACCTGGTGCTGTTCGAGGAATCAGCCATTCGTCCGTGTCTGCCGAGCGTGGAGCGTGATCTTCCGGGCGGTGCGCGACGTCTGGTGCAGAAGGCCGAGGGTATAGAGGCGACCATCGTCAATGGTCGCGTCGCGCTTCGTCGTGGCGAGTCCACCGGCGTGCATGCCGGCAGACTGCTGCGTGCGGGGGGGGCGACCCGGGGCTGAGCGCCCCGGGTCGAGGCTGGTTTCAAGTCGCTACTTCTGGGCGACCACGTACAACCAGCCTATATATCCGGCATTGGCCTGGTCGACCCAGAACTGCAGCGCGTTCGAGGTCCGGTCGACCAGATCCTTGCCGATCCGGTTCTGGAACTCGGCGCGGCGCTGCTCGAGCTGCTTGCGAACCCAGGCATAGGTGGGCGCGACGTGGGCCGACCAGTCCTGCTCGGTGACCACGGTGAAACCGGTGTTCTCCAGGCAGCGACGGTACTCGTCGGCATCCCACATGACGGGTGCATTGACACGCTCGTAGATGCGCTCACGGATCTCGTCCGGGGTATGGGCGCGGACCAGTATGTCGGTGAACACCAGCCGCCCACCGGGCTTCAGCACTCTGTAAGCCTCGCTCAGCACCTGTCCCTTGTCGACGGCGTGGAGGAAGGCTTCCTGTGACCAGTACTGGTCGAAGGTGTCATCCGAGTGCGACAAGGCGTGGAAATCGCCGAACGCGAAGTTGACCCGGTCGCCGAGGCCTGCTTGCTCGGTGAGCTGTCTGGCCCAGTTGAGCTCGCGCTCGGAGATGTTCTCCGCCTGCACGCGGCAGTCGTAGGTCGAGGCGAGGAAGCGCGCCATTGCGCCGTAACCGCACGCGACCTCCAGGATCGTCTGACCCGCACGCGGAGCGCCGCCCTCGGCCATCAGGTGATTGGAGCGCTCCATTGCGCTGGGCAGATCCTCGTCAGCCGTCTGGAAGTAGCCCAGATGGATGTTCTCGCCCCAGATGTCGCGATAGATATGGTCGGCGGCGCCGTCGTAGTAGCGACGCGTCTCGTTGACCATGTGCTGGGTGAGGGTGAGCTTGTCGGCGGGACCGCGATGGCGTATCGGGCGCTTCGGCTTGAAAGCGACCTGCTGGATGAAGTCGGGATCGTAATGGTCGTAGGGACGCTCGAAATCGCCATAACGGGTGACGTCGACGAAGCCGGCGTCTTCGAGCAGATGGGTCATGTAGTCCTGACGCAGCGGATACAGGCTCAGGTGATGCGTTTCGCCACTGGGGAAGGCGTACTGGAAGCGCACTACCGTGCGGGCAATCTCGATTGGCCGCACATCGACGTTGTCGCCCGTGTAGTAGTAACGGTGCTTGCTGCTGAAACCTTGATCGAGGATGTTGTCGTAGTTGCGATGGTCGATGATGACGAGACCGCCGGGCTTGAGCACCGCGTAAATGGCGGCCAGCGCATCGCGTCGAGCCTCGTGCTCGAATAGATGCGTGAACGCATTGCCCAGACAGACGATGGCGTCGAAACGACCACTACCAAACTCCTGCTCGAGGTTGCGCCAGTCCACGCAGCGTGCGTCGCAGATCTCCACGCCGTGCTCACGAACGTTTGCCAGCGTTTGCTCCATCATGGTCTTCGCGCCGTCCGAGGCGGTCACCGAGAAGCCTGCCTGGGCAAGCTTGACGGTGTGAAAACCGGTGCCACAGGCGATGTCGGCCACGTGCTCGACGTCGTACGCCTTGAGGATACGCTCGAAGAAGCTGGCTTCGCCTTCCTCGCGACCATCCCAGCCGATCAGGTCGTCCCAGTTCGAAACGAAGTCCTCGCTGTATTCGTTTCGGTAGGTCTCGTTGGCAAGCAATTGCATCATGAACATCTCCCATGGGTCGACGACAGCGGGTCCGGCGTGCGGCCGACATCATGACCAGCACGGTACGGTCAAGCACGCTTCCTGGCGGCGAATGCCAGGCGGCGGGCATGAGCTCCCCTTCGCGTTCGCGGCGAGCGCAAACACGTCCAGGCCATGGATGCCATAGGACCAGGATGACTGTCGTCACCCGTCGCGCGCCGTTTCGACGCGCTCATCCAGCTGTTGTCTTTTATGCTGACGGGCAGCCGCCCGCGGATAGGGCAGACGATCCTGCCCGATTGATTCCTCGACCGGGCAGGTGTGCCGGTGAGGGAACTGGTGTGCTGGCAGCTGAGCTACCGAGTGGACTTGCAGCTGCTCCGCGTGTCATCGAGTGCCCGGCCAGCGAGCAAGAACCCACAGGGCGACAGGCGGCGGTCAACGACCCACGAAGGCAGATACACTATCTGATTGTAGTATTGATTCGTAACCAAAAGCGCTGGCCGGCTCGAAGCACATCCAGTGGAATCACGAGCAGAACCATCATTTCAATCTCGCTTGCACGGTGCGCGCCGCACAAGCGTTCATTACCTTAGCTCGTTTCGGTCGAGATTCAAAGCCCGAGTTCGGCGAGGTGTCATCGAGCGGAATTGCCAGCTGTCTGGCGGTGGATGTCGCCGGTCATGGCGACATCCACTCGTGCGTACACTCAGAGCTCACGCAGCGCAGTGTCGTACGCTCTCAGATGCGACCACTTTGTAGCGCGCGCCAGCTTCGATCCAGCGCCTGGGCGGTCTTGTCGACGATCTGCGCGATCTCGTTGGCGGCGATGATGAGTGGCGGCGCGAAGGCCAGGGTGTCGCCCATCGCGCGCAGTATCAGCCCGTCCTCCTGCGCGGCTTCCTGGACGAACGCGCCGATCTTGCGTTTGCCATCGAAGGCGCGTTTGGAGTCCTTGTCCTCCACCAGCTCGATTGCCGCGACCAGCCCGACGCCCCGCACCTCACCAACCATTGGATGGCTGGCCAGCGTGCGCAGGCCGTCTTGCAGCGCGGGAGAAACCGACTTGATGTGGCGGATGATGTCGATCTCCTGATAGATCTTCAGGGTTTCGACCGCTACCGCGGCGGCGACCGGATGACCGCCGTAGGTGAAGCCGTGTCCGAACGGCACCTCGTGGGTGCCACCCTTCATGCCCTGATAGATCTCGTCGCTGACCAGCACCGCCGAGATCGGCAGATAGGACGCGGACAGCGCCTTGGCACAGCACAGGATGTCGGGTTGGATGCCAAAGGTCTTGCAGCCCCACATCTCACCGGTTCGACCAAAGCCGCAGATCACCTCGTCGGCGATCATCAGCACGTCGTGCTTGCGCAGCACCGCCTGGATCTTCTGGAAATAACCCGCGGGCGGCACGATCACGCCACCAGCGCCCATGACCGGTTCGGCGATGAAGGCCGCGACCGT
>JAGRHX010000035.1 GCA_020444775.1 Gammaproteobacteria bacterium | reverse complement strand
AGGCGATGCAGCGCTCCTCACCGTTAGGGTAACGCCGCAGCGCGTGCAGACCCCGGAACCGGTGGCCCTGCGGAGTCTTCTCCTCTGGATAGCGCACCGTGACCTTGGGCGATACCAGATAGCTCACGGTCAGCATCAAGCCCTTTATCAGCTCGATGAGGAACAGGCTCTTGATGTAGTTCTGCAGTTGCTTCATCGGTCAAGCCCCAACAACGAATCCGAGAGATGAACAAGTTGCGTTCGAGGTCCGGCGGCGATGCCCGACGACCCGGGAGCGCAGGCCGGGTCGTGCCGCGTCGATGCTCAATCGAACCAAGGTGGCAGCTGCAGCTGGATCGCGATCCCGACCACCACGATCCAGACGATCGTGATCGGAATGAACACCTTCCAGCCCAGACGCATGATCTGGTCATAGCGATAACGCGGGAAGGTCGCCCGCAGCCACAGGTACAAGAACATGAAGAACACGACCTTGATACCGAACCAGTGCAAGCCGTGGCCGAGGCCTGGGGTATCCATGAAGCGGTCACCGATCAACCCTTCGAGCGGCGACAGCCAGCCGCCGAGGAACAGGATCGTCGCCAGCACGCTGATCAGCACCATGTTGGCGTACTCGGCCATGAAGAACACCGAGAACGGCATGCCGGAATACTCGACGTGAAAGCCAGCCACGATCTCCGACTCACCCTCGGCGACGTCGAACGGTGCACGGTTGGTCTCGGCGACGCCCGAGATCAGGTAGACCACGAATATCGGTAGCAGCGGCAGCCACAGCCACTGCCATACGCCGCCACGCTGGGCGTTCACGATCTCGCTCAGATTGAGACTGCCGGCAGCCATCAGCACCACTACCAGGGCAAAGCCCATGGCAATCTCGTAGGCGACGATCTGCGCCGCCGAGCGCATCGCGCCGAGCAACGCGTACTTCGAGTTGGAGGCCCAGCCGGCGATGATCACGCCGTAAACGCCGAGGCTGGTCATGGCGAGGATGTATAGCAACCCGGCATTCACATCGGCCAGCACCATGCCGTCGTTGAAAGGCACCACCGCCCAGGCCGCGAGCGCTGCCGCCAGCGACAGGATAGGCGCGAGGATGAACAACACCTTGTCCGCGCCGCTCGGGATGGTGATCTCCTTGAAGGCCAGCTTGACGGCGTCCGCGATGGGTTGGCCCCAACCGCGCCAGCCGACCCGGTTCGGCCCCATTCGCACCTGTATGTAGCCAATCACCTTGCGCTCAGCGAAGGTGAAATAAGCCACCGTGACCAGCAAGGGCACGAGAATCAGGATGATCTTCAGCAGGATCTCGCCGATGGTGAGTAGCGTCTCGGAGGACATGTTCTTAGCGCTGCCTGTCTGGTTCAGTGAAGTCTGGTGGCGTGTCTCGTCGCTGGCGAGCGGTACCGTTCGATGCCGGTCGTGGCATCGAACTGCCGCGCACGCTCGTTCCTCACGCCGAGCTCAGCTCAATCGCGCCGTAGGCCGAGCCCAACCCGACCGTCTCACTCAAGCCGGCCGGGAGCTGCACGCAACCATCAGCGACGGACTCCGACACCACCAGCTCGAAAGTCGCCTCGCACTGCCCCTGCCTTACCCTGACCGTGTCACCCATCGCGGCGCCAAGCGACTTCGCCAGCGCCGGGTTGACGGTAACGCCCCGAAACCGTGCGTCGACTGTCGCTTGTAGCGGGGCCGAACGTCGCACGATTGCGTCGGTCGCGTAGATCGGCACGTCCCCCAGTCGATAAGGGGTCTTCTCGGCGGCTGGCAGCTTGTCCAGCGTCGACCAGCTCGCATCGGCCTGCGCCGCGCCAAAGGCGGCCGCATCGAGCACGCCGGCGGCCGTCGCCATCTCGTCGCGGACCTGCTGCAACTGGGTGAAGCCGAAACCTTCGAGGCCGAGCAGGTTACCGAGTACCCGGAGTATTTTCCACGCGGGTCTGGAATCACCGCTCGGTGCCACCGCGGCCTCGACACGCTGCAGACAGCCTTCCAGATTCACGTAGCTGCCCGGCGTCTCGGCGTACGGAGAGATGGGCAGCAACACGTCGGCATACTCGAGCATACGCTCGCTCTTGTAGGCACTCATCGCCACCACGCAATCAGTCCGCGCGAGGGCCGCAAGCGCGGTGGCGCTGTCGCTCGCTTCCATCTCCGGTTCACAACCGAGCAGCAACAATCCCTTCAGACCGGTGCTCAACATCTGCCCCGCGTGCGCGCCAGGCGCATCTACCGCGGTGCCACCGGGCAGCCGGTGTGGCACTGCTCCCGCGTACCAGGCACCACTGCCATTGGCACCGTCGCACAACAATCCCAGGCTGGACTGGCTGGCCTTGCACAGGCTCGCCGCGAGGCTGCGCAGCGCGGCACCGTCTGGGTGATTGAGCACGCCCGCGCCGAGCAGCACGCTGGCGCGCTCGGCACTCTTGAGCGCCTCGGCGATGGTCGTCTGTCCGTCGCTGGGCTTGACCTTCTTGCGTATCGACAGGCTGCCACCCGCCGCCACCACCATGCCGGCGAGCTCTGCCGCCCAGCTATCCGGACGAGTGATCAAGGCGCCTGCCACCGGATGGTTCAGCTCATCGGCGGTGGCGTTGAGCACGAACACACGAGCACCGGCGAGCGCGGCCTTGCGCACCCGGTGATTGAGCATGGGCAACGCCTTGCGCAGATTGGTGCCGACGATGAGGATGACGTCCTGCTTCTCGACGTCGGCGATCGACACCCCCAGACCGGGCACGCTCGGCCAGCCTTCCTGGTCACTGAAGTCGGACTGACCCAGACGATGGTCGACATTGTTCGACCCGGCCGTGCGCACCAGCTTCTGGGTCAGATACAGCTCTTCGAGCGTCGCGCTCGGCGAGCTCAGCGCGCCGAGACCCTGTGGGCCGTCGGCCAGCGCCCGCCGCAGACCGTCGACCGCGGCGTTGATGGCATCTTCCCAGTCGGTTTCCTGCCACGTGCCCGAGCGCTTGACCATCGGCCTGCTCAACCTGTCGTCGCTGTACAGGCCGGCGTAGCTGAAGCGGTCCCGATCCGAGAGCCAGACCTCGTTGATGGACTCATTGGCCCTTGGCACGACCCGCAGCACCTGGTTGCGCGCCGTATGCACGCTCAGGTTCGAGCCCAGACCATCGTGTGGCGCCAGTGATGGACGCTGCTGCAGCTCCCAGGTGCGGGCACGGAACCGGAACGGCTTGTTGGTCAGCGCACCGACCGGACACAGATCGATGACGTTGCCGGACAGCTCGGACTCGACGTTCTTCTCGACGAAGGTCCCGATGCGTGAGTTCTCGCCACGCCCGGTCTGGCCCAGCTCCGGCAAGCCGCCGATCTCAGCGCCGAAACGCACGCAGCGGGTGCAATGGATGCAACGGGTCATGTCGGTGGCGATCAGCGGGCCCAGGTCCTTGTCCTTGACCACACGCTTGCCTTCGACATAGCGGGAGACGTCCCGCCCGTAGCCCATGGCCACGTCCTGCAGCTCGCACTCACCACCCTGGTCGCAGATCGGACAGTCGA
>JAGRHX010000496.1 GCA_020444775.1 Gammaproteobacteria bacterium | reverse complement strand
CTGATCACCGAAGCGGAAACCATCTGGATAACCGATGCCAGGGGCCGTGCGTATCCAGGATGCGTGCTCGGCTATGATCAGGAAACCGGGCTTGGCATCGTGCAGGCCTTGCAGAAGATGGATCTGCCACCGCTTCCAATCGGCAGATCCTCGGAGGTGAGGCGTCACGATCCGATGCTGGTGGTCGGCGCGGGCGACGATGATCATTGCGTCGAGGCTGGTGTAATCGCGAAACGCGAGTTCGCGGGCTACTGGGAATATCTGCTCGACGAAGCGATCTTCACCGCGCCCGCGCATCCGAACTGGGGTGGCGCTGCTCTCGTGAATGCCGCTGGCGAACTCTGCGGTATCGGCTCGCTGCTGGTTCAACAAGTTGCGCAGAGCGGCGATCAGGCCGGTGCGAACATGATCGTTCCCATCGACCTGCTGCAACCCATATGGGAGGACCTGCGCACCTGCGGGCGTCCCAACCGCCCGGCCCGACCGTGGCTCGGCATGCTGGTCCAGGACATCGGTGAGCATCTGGTCGTCAGCGGCGTCTACGATGGCGGGCCCGCCGAGAAGGCTGGCATCGAAGTAGGCGATCTGGTCGTGGCGGTGAGTGGTCAGCGTCCGAAGACGCTCGCGAATCTGTGGCGTTCGATCTGGAAGCTGGGCCCCGCGGGGACCGAGATCCCACTCATCATGTCACGCAAGGGAGAGGCCTACCCGACCACCATCGAGTCGCAGGATCGCAACACGCGCTTGAAGGTGGGTCAGATACACTGACCTGCCGGTCGCCCGGTCGGCTCGCGGTGCGCCGACCGGGGCCTGCAACGGCTAGCGGATGAATCAGGCGGTCCGCTCGACCAGTCGATTCAGCGCACTCAAGGTGGCGTTCAAGGACGCTATGGTGGTGTTCGGATCCATGGAGATCCCGTAGGTGGCGCTGGCCGGCGGCTGCCCATCAATAACCGCCTTCACGTAGGCGATGGCCGTCGCATCCGCACCGTCGCCGATCGCATGCTCGCTGAAACCCAGCACCTTCAGCTTGATCCCGAAATCGTTGGCGATGGCGTCCACGAACGACGCAATCGGACCATTGCCACGACCGTTGATGGTACGCTCCTTGCCATTCACCTTGACGGTCGCGGTGATCCGCCTCGAGCCGCTGCTGCCGCTCTCGGGCAGGCTCCAATGCTCGATGAGCTCGTAGGGCGACCGTCGCTGCAGATAGGCTTCGTTAAAGAGCCGCCAGATCTCCTCGGAGGTGATGATCTTGCTGGTGCTGTCGGTGACCTTCTGCACCACTTGCTGAAACTCGGCCTGCAGATCCTTTGGCATGCCTTCGATGCCGTACTCGGTCTTCAGCACCCAGTCGACACCGCCCTTGCCGGACTGGCTGTTGACCTGGATGATGGCCTCGTAGGTTCGCCCCACGTCGCGTGGATCGATGGGCAGGTAGGGAACCTCCCAGACCCCCGAGTTGCTCTTCGGCAAGGCCTCCATACCCTTGTTGATGGCATCTTGATGGGAACCCGAGAACGCGGTAAATACCAGCTCGCCCACGTAGGGATGACGTGGATGAATCGGTAGCTCATTGCAGTACTCGTAGACTTTGGCGAGCTTGTCGATATCGGACAGGTCCAGTGCCGGGTCGATGCCCTGGGTGAACATGTTCAGAGCGAGGGTCGTTACGTCTACGTTGCCGGTGCGCTCGCCGTTGCCGAACAGAGTGCCCTCCACACGGTCCGCGCCGGCCATCAGGGCCAGCTCCGCCGCGGCCACACCGGTGCCTCGATCGTTGTGCGGATGCAAGCTGAGGATCACCGAGTCCCGATACTTCAGCCGCCGGCCCACCCACTCTATCTGATCGGCGTAGACGTTCGGAGTCGACATCTCCACTGTCGCCGGCAGGTTCACGATCATCTTCTGCTGCGGGGTGGGTTCCCAGATGTCGCCGACCGCGTCACACACGTCGATCGCGTAGTCCAGCTCGGTGCCGGTGAAGCTCTCGGGCGAATATTCGTAGACGATTCGGGTGCCCCGGGCACGAAGCCGCTCAGCATGCTCGCGGACCAGCTTCGCCCCCTCGGTCGCGATCCCCATCACGCCATCACGATCCATGCCGAACACCACCCGGCGCTGCAGCGTGGAGGTCGAATTGTACAGGTGCAGGATTGCCGAATGGGCGCCTTCCAGGCTTTCGAAGGTGCGCTCGATCAGATGGTCACGGGCCTGGGTCAGGACCTGGATGGTGACGTCCTCGGGAACCAGACCCTCTTCGATGATCTTGCGCACGAAGTCGAAATCAGTCTGCGAGGCGGCCGGAAAGCCTACCTCGATCTCCTTGAAGCCCATTTCGACCAGGGTCGTGAACATGCGCAGCTTGCGCGGGCCGTCCATCGGATTACGAAGCGCCTGGTTCCCGTCCCGAAGGTCCACGCTGCACCAGATGGGTGCTTTGGTGATGGTCCTGCTCGGCCAGGTTCTATCCGGCAGGTCGATCGGCGCAAATGGCCGATACTTCTCGACGGGCATTCGGGACATGGCTCAATCTCGCTCCACGGCGAATCGGGTTGATCGGTAAACTCGAATCATAATCCACCCGCCGCAAGGATGCTTGCGCCCGCATGCGAAACGGACGTGTCGACGACAGCTGCTGCGCGGCAGGCGTGCCAGCATGCGTGGCCCGGCAACCGTGGCAGCCATAGCCCGCTGCCCTGAACTGCGATACGGCGTGGTGCACGCCGGGTCGCCTCGCGCCCGCGCCACGCGCCTGTCTGGTGCACTCGCGCGCGAGACGAGACGATGTTCCTGGGCGCCATGGGCCGAGACAGCAGGGCCCAAAAAAGCATGGGAAGAGTCGGTGGGCGAAACGTCTGCGCTTGGGAGCGACTCGCACCGCGTCACTCTTCAACTCGTCCTGGACAACTCGTCTCAGGAAGCTTGCCGCGGTGCAAAAGCCCCGCACCGCCACCTGCACGGGGTGATTTCAACCTCGCCGCGGGCCATGCCTCAGCAATCGTACGCGCTTGGCTGACCATGAAGGCCGTGGCGGGCCTCCATACTGTACAGATTGTCATGACATCAAAGCGCGGAAGTCGGCAAATTATACCTCGTAGGGCTTGATGCACGGCGGGTCGGCCTCAATTTGACCCCCTTCGCGGTCGTACAAGCACCAACACCCGTCGACGCCGCGGTCATGCTCGCGGAGCAGGAAGTCTCGACGACGGCTTCCCAACCATGTCTTCCCGACGAAGCCTCCCCAAAGGCCTTTTCGTTGTGATGATGCTCATCGACGAGGTGCATGGCTACAAAGCCAGGGCGGGCGAGCCAACGCGGTCGCACATTGCAGCAGGACGATACGCAACAAGACGGTGCCCTACGACACATTAAGCACCGGTTAAGGCCTCGAGTCCGACACTGTCCCGACACAGTGACACGTCATGATGTCTTCGAAGCGTTCCCGGCACCTGACGCAAGCATCGATTGGTGGTGCGGGAATTGCATCCTTGGAACCATTAGCGACCCGATGGGACGTGCAGCGCCGTCGGCAAGCCGAGGACAGCGCTGAACGGCACCATCTGACATCGCATCTTGCATCGGACTCGACGAGTGTTAACACGCCGTAAGCCCAGCTCACGGAGCGTCGGGCCGGATTGAGGGTCTTACCGATATGGGTGAACGTCGAATGCCACGATATTGATGTTGGAGCTCGCGCGGCCACCCTCGCTGAATCACGAGCGGCTGGGCGCGGACGATCCCTGAGCTGACCACACGCGTAACACAACGTGTGGCAGACGCGAAGAAAATCGACAATCATTTGTGAATGAAAAAAGTCTACATCCAACGCGGGCCAGCGGCACCAGGGCGGTGCCGACCGGTATGAAGCGCGTAGATGAAGGCGATTCTTGGGGGGTTTAGATGCACATGCACATCGACCACGACGGATTCGACCGGCACTCGAGCTTCGATCTGAGCGATCGGGGCCTCGACGATTTCGGCGATCGCGCCGCTACGGAGCTGGAAGAGGACGGTCTGGCAAGTGGCATTGACCGGGATCTGGACGATGTCATTCATGACGACAACGACCTGAACGAATTCCAGGCCGAAGACGAAGGCGGACTCGACACCGAGCCCGCCACGTTGGACGACGGTCTGGATGGCGATCTTCTCGACGCCGAGGCAGGCTCTTCGGAGGGCGGCGTCAACGAGGATACGCTGACCTACTCGAGCTACTTTGGCGCTGCGCGGGCGCGGCCACTGCTGAACGCCGCCCAGGAGCGAACCTTGGGGCGGGCGCTGATCACCTCCAGGGAAGCTCTGACCGAGGCGCTGTCGGTGGTTCCTTTCGCCTGGGAGCGTCTGGTGGCGGCCTGGGAAGAAGCCGTGAGTGGCGACCGTCAGATCTCCGAAGTGTTGCAGTGGCCGCTGGGTTCTCCCACGCGCGACGCCGACGCCATGTCCCTGGAAGATGCCGAGGACGACGATGAGGCGGGCGAGGTGACCGTCGAGTCGGTGAGTGTCACTGGGGGCATGACGCCGCGCGCGGAGATGAAGATCTTCGCCACCGAGCTTGCCGAGTGGCGCGAGCGAACACTGGGCTGGAAACGACGTGGTCTGCCCAAGCCACCGGAGGCGGGTCGGGAACGATTCGTCCGACTCGGACCGGCGTTCGCGATGCTCAGCGAGCTGCGCGAATCGCTCGAGGAGCTGCGCGTCAGTGCTTCTGGCAAGACCGCGTCCAAGGAGCGCCAGCGACGAGTCGAGCTGCGTGCGGGTGTCACCCTGGATGTGCTCGAAGCCGCCTGCGAAGCTGCTGCCGAGGCCGAGGCGAGCTTCCAGCGCGCGCGACGTGTGATGTTCGAATCGAACATCCGACTCGTGTTCTTCATCGCCGGCAAGTTCACCAACAACGGTCTGAGCCTGGACGACCTGGTGCAGGAGGGCAATATCGGCTTGCTGCGCGCCGTCGAGAAGTTCGACCATCGATTGGGGTACAAATTCTCGACCTACGCCAGCACCTGGATATGGCAGGCCGTCACGCGTTCGATCGCGAATCACAGACGGACCATCCGGGTGCCCGCGCATCTCCATGACAAGATGCTCAAGGTACGCAGCACCTCGAACCGAATCGAGCAGAAGACCGGCAAGGCACCGTCCCTGGAAGTGCTGGCCAAGGAAACCGGCCTGAGCGTGCCGACCGTGGTTCGAGCCATGGAGGCGGGGCGCAGCACGCTGTCGCTGGATGCGCCGATCGGCACGGACGAGGGGACCACGTTCGGAGATCTGACCCCGGACTCAGCACAGCCCGAGGCCAGCGATCCGGTGCACGACGAAGAGCTGTCGGTGTATCTGGACCGTTTGCTCGACGAGCTACCGCCTCGCGAAGCCTTGATCGTGCGTCTGCGGCACGGGCTGGGTGGCACCGAGCCTCACACATTGGAGGAGATCGGCGCCATCTTGAGCATCACCCGGGAGCGTACCCGGCAGCTGCAGAATCGCGCGCTCAGGGCTTTGAAGGCGCGGTTACCCGCCGATGTCGCCGTGCTCTTCGGACAGGCCGGCTGAGCTCATGCGCCACCGCGGTGTAGCGGTGGTCTCATCGACCGGCCAGTAGACGAGAAAGCCCGGTGCGAAGTTCTCGCACCGGGCTTTTTTCATTGTGGAAGGGACGTTGCTGAAGGTGGGGGCCCGCTCATACGGGCATCGCCCGACAATCGACGTGAACGTCAGTAGCGCGGCACGCTGGCATCGACCTGTTGCGACCAGGCCTCGATGCCGCCACTGAGATTGTGCACGTTGGTGTAACCGTGCACGCGAAAGTGCTCCGCGGCCTGGGCGCTGCGTTGGCCCACGTGACACATGAAGACCAGCGCCGTGTCCTTGGGCAGGGACTCGATCTGCCGCATGGACGACTCGTCGAGCATGATCGAACCGGGGATATCAGCCTTCGCACGCTCGTCCGTATCGCGCACGTCGATCAGATACAGCGCCTCACCGGCGTCGAGCTTCTGTTTGAGCTCAGGAGCCGACAGCTCCTTCACCGGTGGCGGGGCATTCGGGTTCTCGACCTGCAGCTGCTTGCCCTGGAAACTCTCTTCGACATCGAGTCGCAGACCACGCGCGCGGGGCGCGGTGACCAGATCCATCAGCACCTGGATACCGTTCGACTCGGCCACGACCTCGTGGCCTTCGGCGGCACCGAGCTGGAAGTTGTGCTGCCAGCGACCGTCGATGCTCAGATGCACCTGAGCGCCGGGGTTGTTCTCCAGCACGCCCTTGATCATTTCGGCAGCGGCCGCTGAGATGTGGATCTCCGGTGGCGTCTTGTCGGGTTGCGCCAGCCCGAGCACATCGTGGAGCTCGCCGGTGTTGAACATCTGTTTGACGATGTCACAGCCGCCCATGAACTCCTTGTCGATGTAGAGCTGCGGGATCGTCGGCCAGTCCGAGAACGCCTTGATGCCTTCACGAACCGTCTGGTCCTCGAGCACATTGAACGTGGTATAGCTCGGCAGCACCGAATCGAGGATGCTCACGGTGGCAGCCGAGAAACCGCATTGCGGCTGCCGGGGCGTCCCCTTCATGAACAGCACCACGCGATCCGAGCCAATGATTTCCTCGATTCTCGCCCGAACCTGGTCACTCGAGCTCATCTGAACGCCTCCCGGTTGTGAACACGGACACTCATATCCCAAGGTGCGCAACGCTACCCGCCCGCGGGGTCCGTGCGCAACAGCACGGAAACAGGCCGCCGGGGCGGCATGACACCAGTCCGGTGCCCGCCGATCGTCCTCGTCGAAAGTCCTCCCTGACACCGCCGGGTACTCGCGACCGGCCCGATTGTGTCGGGAAATTTTACACCTGTGTCGACGTGGCTCGCAGCGGCACATTGCGAAGGATTACGGATCAAGCGCTTAGAGATACGGGCACAGGAATTGCTATCAGGTTCCCCATACCAAAGCGGCGCTCAGCTTCCGAACCGCCGGACCCGTCTTCTTGCAGATGGGTCCATGGCCCCGGTGCCGAGCGCGAGACCCGACTACGCGAGAAGCTCCGAATTACGCGAGGTTTGAAAGCCGGTGACTAAACCAACTCTGTGTCTCCAGAAGATTGCGCTGGGCCTGTCGGCGTTCGCCCTGTCGTTGTCGGCCGCGGCCATTGAGATCGTCGACAGCACTTCGGGTATCGCTGTCAGCTTCGCCAATCGCATCGACGGCACGTTCGCGTTCACCCCGACCGCGGCCAGCTTCGACCTGGTCGCGACCCGCAACGCGACGACCCTCGACCCCGTCCCCACCCCGGGAACCGCGCTGTTGGGGCTGGCATTCAGTGTGCTCGACAGCAATGACGGGCTCGGCGTACAGCCGAGTTCCATTCAGGCTGGCTCCGAAGGCACGCTCACAAACCCGTTTGTGGAGTTCATTCGCCTGGATGTCGCATACGACAGTAACCCCGCGACCCCGCCGATCGCCACCTTGCAATGGAACCGGGGTGACGCCTTCGATGCCACCATTGCGCCGCTGGCCCCCATCGACCTGGGCCCTGCGCAAAGCAGCTACGATTTCATTGTCTCCCTGACCGTACGTATCACGGCCGATGCCTTTGAGAGCACCTCCGGCGGAGGCCCGCTCGCGCCGACCGAAGGTAGTTTTGGCTACTCGCCCCTTCTCGGTCTGCTGGACCTGACCATCGAAAGCGATACGAGCGGTAGTGGCAGCGGTGGCGGCTCGGGTACCCCGGTGCCGGAACCCACGACCCTGGCCCTGATGGGTCTGGGCCTGCTCGGTCTGGGCACCGCGAAACGGCGGATGCGCCGCTGAGGCGAGCGGCCTACAGGTCCATGTAAGCGGCGCTCCTTCGGGGCGCCGTTTTTTTTGCCCGTCGCGACCTTCAATCAGTCCCCCGCAGCGGCTAACATCCTGCGCTCTCATCGAGGCAGCTCTGGAGTAGCAAAGCATGAAGATTGCAATCGTCGGCACCGGCGCGATGGGCTCGGTCTACGCGGGGCTGCTCGCCAGCGGCGGTAACGAGGTGTGGGCAGTCGACCTGTGGCAGGAGCATGTCGATGCCATCAACCGGGACGGCCTGCGGGTCGAAGGCGCCAGCGGTGACCGGACGGTACGCTTGAGCGCCACCAGCAACATCGCCGACGTCGGCGAATGCGACCTGGTCGTCATCGCGACCAAGGCTTCGGGTGTTGCCGCGGCGGCGGCATCCATCGAGCCGCTGCTACGCGACGACACCCTGATACTCACCATCCAGAACGGACTGGGCGCCGGGGAACGAATCTCTCGTCATCGCGATCCGGGTAACATCCTGCTGGGTGTCGCCGGCGGTTTCGGTGCTTCGATGAAGGGTCCGGGACACGTCCATCACAACGGCATGGAGCTGATCCGTGTCGGCGAGATGCAGGGCGGATTGACCGAACGAGTGGAGAACGTCGCCAGGATCTGGCGCGACGCCGGCTTCAATGTCAAAGCCTATGAGGACGTCAACCAGCTCATCTGGGAGAAGTTCATCTGCAACGTGACCTTCTCCGGTCCATGCACCGTGACCCGTACGCGTATCGGCGAGATGATGGACGATCCGCATGGCTGGCCGATTGCCCTGGAGTGCGGCCTGGAGGCCTACCGGGCCGGCAAGGCCAAGGGCGTGCACTTCTCCTTTGCCGATGCCAGCAGCTACATCACCGATTTCGGCAACAAGCTGCGTGGTGGTCGCCCGTCGATGCTACTCGATCACATGGCAGGCCGACGCTCCGAGATCGACGCCATCAATGGCATGGTGCCGGTGGTGGCCAGGGAAGTCGGCACCGAAGCGCCGGTCAACGAGGTGATCAGCGCCCTGGTGCGCACCCTGGAGCGCGACTTCCCCACCTGAGCACGCCGTTTCCTTGATCGACGCGTGATGTTGCCTGACGCTCCAGGCTTCGCGTCGGCGTCCGGCCGCACGCCCAGAATCTCGACCCGGCCACCGCATCCGGCCTTGCTCGAGGCGAAGTTCTTCAGCCCGCCTCTGGCGCCCTGCACGTGAAGCTACCTCGAACCCGCGGGCAATGGCA
>JAGRHX010000495.1 GCA_020444775.1 Gammaproteobacteria bacterium | reverse complement strand
ACAGGAAGGAACCGACGGTGCGCGAAAGCAGCAACCCGGTATTTCGAAGCTTGCCCAAGGGGCAGGGCGGATATGCGCAATTCGGTACCGGAGCCGGCGGCTACGGTGCGCAGGCGGTACACGCCGATCCGTACGTCACGCAGTATCCCGATCAGCAGCAGACGGGTGTCTCCCGTCCGCTGACCATCGATGATGTCGTCACCAAGACCGGCATGACGCTGGCGGTGCTGTCCGCGGTGGCGGTCGTGTCCTACTTCATCGTCGCCCAGAATCTGAACCTGGCTATGCCGTTCATGCTGATCGGAGCGTTGGGCGGGCTAGGGCTGGTGCTCTTCGCCACATTCGGTCGCAAGCAGGACAACCCGGCGATCGTGCTGAGTTACGCCGCCGTCGAGGGGCTGTTCCTCGGTTCGGCGTCGTTCATCTTCGCCAACCTGATCTCCAACGGCGGCCCCGGCATGATCGCCCAGGCGATCGTCGGCACTCTCGGCGTGTTCTTCGGGATGCTCGTGGTCTACAAGACCGGTGCCATCCGCGTGACCCCGAAGTTCACCCGCTTCATCGTTGCTGCCATGTTCGGTGCGCTCGCGATGATGTTGCTGAACTTCGTGCTCGCGATTTTCGGAGTCGGCGGCGGCGAAGGCTTCGGCCTGCGCAGCGGCGGTCCGTTGGCGATCATCTTCTCGCTGTTCGTCATCGGTCTGGCGGCATTCAGTTTCCTCATCGACTTCGATGCGGCCGACCAGATGGTGCGTGCGGGTGCGCCGGAGAAGGCGGCCTGGGGCATCGCACTCGGCCTGACCGTCACCCTGGTGTGGCTGTATATCGAGATCCTTCGCCTGCTGAGTTACTTCAACAGCGACTAGCGGTACCCGGAGAAGGGGCGTCCACAGCGTGGGCGCCCCTTTTCTTTTCGGCTGGCGCAGAGATACCGCCGAGTGTGCGCACAGATCGCGAAAACGGCTGAAATTGCGATCGGTGTGCACACCAGAGGGGGTTGTCCACAGGTCGCGTTGCCGGGTCTGGTTCTTGGGGCAACATGTCTGCCAAATTCAACAGGTGAGCTGGCTCGACCAACCCTTCATCGGCAGCGAGGCTGTGGCCGATGGGCTTGTGAAGAAGCATCAACTCCGGTCCCAATACCGCGCAATCTTTCCCGGCGTCTACGTCCCCAGCAGGGTGGCCCTGACACTGGCGCAGCGAACGAGAGCTGCGTGGCTGTGGTCTGGACGCCGAGCTGTCATTGCGGGGTGCGCTGCCGCGGCGATGCATGGCGCGAAGTGGATTGACGATGACGAGCCCATCGAGCTGGTCTGGTCCAACGCCCGCCCACCGGCGGGTATCCGCACCCGTAGAGATCGGTTGGATGAGGGCGAAGTCCGGCACGTGCGACGCCTTCCGGTGACCACACCCGTACGGACGGCATTCGACCTTGGCCGGCTGACGCCAGGCGAGAAAGGCGTCGCCCGCCTCGACGCCCTAGGCAACGCCACCGGCTTCGATCCCGAGGCCGTTCTCGATCTTGCCCGCCGGCACGCCGGCTCACCCGGCATCCCGCGGCTGCGTGCCGCGCTGAAGCGCCACGACCGCGGGGCCGAGTCGCCACGGGAGACCTGGCTGCGGTTGCTGCTCGTCCGCGGCGGTTATCCGAAGCCGCGCACCCAGATCCCGGTCCTCGACGATTACGGGCGGGCGCGCTACTACCTCGACATGGGCTGGGAGGACGCCATGGTGGCGGTGGAATACGACGGCGAACATCATCGAGAACGGACTGTGTTCGGCAATGACATTATCCGCGCCGAGTTCATCGCCGAGCGCTGCTGGAAACGGGTGCGGGTTGTCGCCGGCCAACGTCCCGCGGAGATCCTTGACCGGGTCGCGAGAGCGTGGGCCGCTGGTGTGCTTAGAGATCGTGAAATCGGCTGAAATCGCGATCTGGTTGCACACCAGGGCGCTGCGTCAGGCCAGGCGCTCCACGACCATTGCCATGCCCTGACCGCCGCCGACGCACATCGTCTCGACACCGAACGTTTTGTCGTGGGTCTGCAGGTTGTTCAGCAGCGTGGCGGTGATGCGCGCGCCCGTCATGCCGAATGGATGGCCGAGGGCGATCGCGCCGCCGGAGACGTTGAGCTTGTCCTCTTCGATTCCGAGCTCGCGGGCCGACCCGAGCACCTGCACCGCGAAAGCCTCGTTGATCTCGAACAGGTCGATGTCAGCGATGTTCATCTTCGCCCTCGCCAGTGCCTTCTTGACGGCTTCGATGGGACCCAGGCCCATGATCTCCGG
>JAGRHX010000494.1:11325-11522 GCA_020444775.1 Gammaproteobacteria bacterium | reverse complement strand
GGCTTGCCGGTGGTGCCGCTGGTGAAATGCAAAAGGGCAAGATCCTCGGCCGCGGTGGCCTCGGTGGTGAAGCTGTCCGAGGCCTCGGCCATCAGGCGTCGATGATCCTCGGTGCCGGGCTCCGGCGCGGCGCCGTCGGCGAGGTCGACCAGCAGCACGTGCTCGAGCTCGGGCAGCTCGGCGCGCAGCGCGGCGAC